>NZ_JAPJZI010000002.1:340000-455026 GCF_027944115.1 Hoeflea prorocentri
CGTCGTGGAGAGGGCAACAACCCTGACCTCCAGCTAAGGTCCCCAAGTTATGGCTAAGTGGGAAAGGATGTGAGGATCCCAAAACAACCAGGATGTTGGCTTAGAAGCAGCCATCATTTAAAGAAAGCGTAACAGCTCACTGGTCTAAATAAGGGTCTTTGCGCCGAAAATGTACCGGGGCTCAAGCCATACACCGAAGCTGAGGGCTTGCTTTTGCAAGCGGTAGCGGAGCGTTCCGTAAGTCCGTGAAGGGATACCCGTGAGGGATCCTGGAGATATCGGAAGTGCGAATGCTGACATGAGTAACGATAAAGGGAGTGAGAGACTCCCTCGCCGAAAGACCAAGGGTTCCTGCTTAAAGTTAATCTGAGCAGGGTTAGCCGGCCCCTAAGGCAAGGCCGAAAGGCGTAGTCGATGGGAACGACGTTAATATTCGTCGGCCTGGCGGTAGTGACGGATCGCGTGTGTTGTCAGTCCTTATTGGATTGGTCTGGCAGCGAAGCGGTTCCAGGAAATAGCTCCGCCATATAGACCGTACCCGAAACCGACACAGGTGGTCAGGTAGAGCATACCAAGGCGCTTGAGAGAACTGCGTTGAAGGAACTCGGCAAATTGCACGCGTAACTTCGGAATAAGCGTGACCTTGCAGGAGGCAACTCTTGTGGGGTGGCACAGACCAGGGGGTAGCGACTGTTTATCAAAAACACAGGGCTCTGCGAAGTCGCAAGACGACGTATAGGGTCTGACGCCTGCCCGGTGCCGGAAGGTTAAAAGGAGTGGTGCAAGCTGCGAATTGAAGCCCCGGTAAACGGCGGCCGTAACTATAACGGTCCTAAGGTAGCGAAATTCCTTGTCGGGTAAGTTCCGACCTGCACGAATGGCGTAACGACTTCCCCGCTGTCTCCAACGCAGACTCAGTGAAATTGAATTCCCCGTGAAGATGCGGGGTTCCTGCGGTCAGACGGAAAGACCCCGTGCACCTTTACTATAGCTTTACACTGGCATTCGTGTCGGCATGTGTAGGATAGGTGGTAGGCTTTGAAGCCGGAGCGCCAGCTCTGGTGGAGCCATCCTTGAAATACCACCCTTATCGTCATGGATGTCTAACCGCGGCCCGTTATCCGGGTCCGGGACAGTGTATGGTGGGTAGTTTGACTGGGGCGGTCGCCTCCCAAAGAGTAACGGAGGCGCGCGATGGTAGGCTCAGACCGGTCGGAAATCGGTCGTCGAGTGCAATGGCATAAGCCTGCCTGACTGCGAGACTGACAAGTCGAGCAGAGACGAAAGTCGGTCATAGTGATCCGGTGGTCCCGCGTGGAAGGGCCATCGCTCAACGGATAAAAGGTACGCCGGGGATAACAGGCTGATGACCCCCAAGAGTCCATATCGACGGGGTTGTTTGGCACCTCGATGTCGGCTCATCGCATCCTGGGGCTGGAGCAGGTCCCAAGGGTTTGGCTGTTCGCCAATTAAAGCGGTACGTGAGCTGGGTTCAGAACGTCGTGAGACAGTTCGGTCCCTATCTGCCGTGGGTGTAGGAATATTGACAGGATCTGCCCCTAGTACGAGAGGACCGGGGTGGACACATCTCTGGTGGACCTGTTGTCGCGCCAGCGGCATAGCAGGGTAGCTATATGTGGAACGGATAACCGCTGAAGGCATCTAAGCGGGAAACCAACCTGAAAACCAGTAGTCCCCATAGAGCCGTGGAAGACGACCACGTCGATAGGCTGGAGGTGGAAGTGCGGTAACGCATGAAGCTGACCAGTACTAATCGCTCAATAGACTTGATCGTTCCCATTGATCAATGCCCATCTTCAAGCACCTTTGGTGCTTGAACATTACTTTATGTCCTCACGGGTGAACGCGGCTGCGCCGCTAACCTGCGGACAGCGCGGGCAATACCGGCGGGAAAACCCGCCGTGCCCGGCGCGCAGTCGCGCTTGCGAAGCAAAGCTTCGGGTTCTTCTTTCTTGAAAACTCAAGGGAAATGAACACGGTGCAAAGCACCGCAAGGCCGGCCAGCCGTCGCCGCAAATGCGGCGCGCACGCGCAGGCCAGATCATCAAAGATGATCGGTACGGCCGTGAGCGCAAACAAATCAATCCGGATAGCTTATCCAAAAAGTCGAACAACTTTTTGGGCATCCGGAAAAAACCAGCTTCTCATTTTTGCTCTTTGCCGACCTGGTGGTTATGGCGGGGTGCCTGCACCCGTTCCCATCCCGAACACGGCCGTGAAACACCCCTGCGCCAATGGTACTTCGTCTCAAGACGCGGGAGAGTAGGGCGCCGCCAGGTCCGCAAAACGCAAAACAAAAATATCTTCTCTGAATGATGTTCCGAACCCGATAGACAGATCCACCGCGTTGCGGTGACAGTTTCGTGTGAGGGTTGCTGAACAGAAAAGTTGACGCGGGGTGGAGCAGCCCGGTAGCTCGTCAGGCTCATAACCTGAAGGTCGCAGGTTCAAATCCTGCCCCCGCAACCACTCAGACCGACATTCCCGAACAGGGTATGTCGGTTTTTTGGTTTTTGTCGTTACTTGCCGACCATTCCAGGATCCTGCTGAAGTCACCATGCACGGTTGCGTCGATCTGACGGCGTTTGGAGCCAGGCATGAGCGCGATGCGCTCAATAGACCGCGTTTGGCCGCTGCCGCCTCGTCTCTCGTTCGTGGGGATTTTGGAGCGCTGTGGTCGAAGACCTCGACCGAGGGACGCAACTATCTTGGCTTCAAGCTGGACGGTCCCCGCTTCACTGCTTCGCTTGACACCAACCTCTTCGATGACGGGGATGAGGGCTACGGCCTCATCTACTCCCGCCCTGGCCGCCGGAACGGCGCCTGAGCGGCCGGCATGCGCCTCACCCGGGAACCCTCCGAGCGGTGCGGATCATGCGGTTGATTGGCGAGTTGAGCCAATAAACCACTATTGAACCGCCAGGTTCCGGAGGCTAGGTGTGTGAACAGCAGTTATGCGCATGGTATAGCGAGAAGCAGATAAATGATGGAGACAAACATGAACCAAGGTCTTTCGGAGCTTGGAGTGCTTTTTGTCGCTGGTTTTGGTCCGATAACCCGAGATTCGGAGAATAGTCGGACACTTTATGTAGAGACACTTGGTCTGCCACTCAAACCATACGGCGACAACAAGGACTATCTTTCGACTGAGGATGGCGAGCTAAAAGGGTGCAGGCATTTTGCGCTTTGGCCGCTGATGCAGGCCGCACAATCATGTTTCGACCGTGATGAGTGGCCTACCGATCTGCCAATACCACAGGCATGGGTAGAGTTCGATGTGGAGAACATCTCCATCGCTACCGAAAGGCTGTTGGCTCGGGGCCATCATCTGCTGATCTCCAACAGGCAAGAGCCCTGGGGCCAAAGAGTGACCCGCTTTCTTAGTCCAGAGGGCTTGTTGGTTGCTGTGAGCGAAACGCCGTGGTTGCGTAACTCGTAAAGTCCGCTACAGATCAGAAGAACCTGCGAAAGCCAGCCTGCTTGTGTCGTAAGTCGTTGTAACAAGTGCGACGTCATCTGGAGCACAGGTCGCTTGCAGCGATATCGCGCTTTGCCCATTGAGCAGACATCCAGTCTTTACTCAGAATCGTCCGCTCGCGCCCGATAGGCGATACGTCATACGCTTGTGCCAGTTCATACAAAGCAATCACGGCTGGGTTCCGGCAACGGTTTTTGAAACTATTGACATATCGTTGGCCTAAGCCGGGGCCTCGGCAGGTTGCAGCCAAGGTCAAGGCCGGCGACGAGTGGTTCAACTGTTGCGGAAAGAGCGTTTAGGTCGACTTCTGCCGACGATTGCCAAACGGGTTTCGGATATCACCGCTCGGCAGTAACTCTGAGTGAAACGATCAAATAGGACTGTGAGAGTTTCGAAATTTAAGTAGGTTCTGTTGGGGTTTGTAGAGCCGTCTTGCGAAGGCCTCGGCTTTGGTCGTGTCGTCAAATGCGTTCCTTCGTGCCACGTCGCCAACACCCCGAATGCGCCAATGGAAAAAGAGGCCCGAAGATCTTACTGGAACAATCGCCATGGGTGTGTTCGAAGTTATATCAGCGATGTACGATCAGAACAGATCACCCCGAAAGGTGATGTGGATTTTGTTCCCATCCAGATCGAAAAAGTAAGCCCCAAAGTAGCCCTCTCCATATTTTGAGCGAGGGCCCGGGCGCCCACAATCCTGTCCACCGGCGACGATAGCGGCCGCATGGGAGAGGGTCACCGCTTCCGCCGAAGGCGCACAGAATGCAATCATGACGCCGTTGCCAGGAGTTGCTGATCTGCCGTCATAGGGCTCGTATGCGTAGAACCTTGGCAGTGCCTTGCCATCCTGGATCCAGCACTTTGCTTGCGGGCCTCCATCTGGAGCAACCGGTCTTTGGTATAACCCAAGCGGATGCAGCACTGCATCATAAAACGATGCGGCAGCGCTCAGGTCCGTTGTCCCGAGTGTTATGTGACTAAACATCAAAACCTCAAAACTACATCGTATTCCTTGGGCTCACGGCAGGCTCTACCTGTAAGCGTGGCCAAAAGAAGTTATTTGCGACAAGAGCCATATGGTGTTCAGGAAGATGCATTTCACGATCGTTTCTCTATTGAATAATCATCAGAATATCTGGTTGTTTGGCTACATCGCTTTCGAAAATCGAATTTGTAAATTCCTCTATAAATGTTTGTGCCAAACTGGGATCTGACCATCCTTTGACTGACAGAGCGCAATGGTCAGCCGTTACTTGGGTTCGTTCAAGCGCCTGGATTTTATCTTGGGAGCGGCTTTCAGATGAGCACAAGGACGTCGAGCAACCTGATGCCGGTGCTCATCTCGGGCAGTGCGATCATACTCGTCAGTTTCGCGATCCGAGCTTCTTTTGGCGTTTTCCAAATACCGATCGCAAGTGAGTTTGGTTGGCTAAGGGCGGAGTTTTCCTTTGCGATCGCTATTCAAAATCTTTTCTGGGGGATAGGGACTCCAATATTTGGTGCGTTCGCCGACAAATTCGGTGACAGAAAGGCGATTGTCGCTGGCGCCCTTTGCTATGCAGCCGGACTGGTTTTGTCGTCCTATGCAGTAACGCCTGGCCAGCACCAACTTCTTGAGATGTTGGTTGGATTCGGTATCGCCGGAACGGGGTTTGGCGTTATCCTGTCCGTCATTGGTCGCGTCGCAAGTGACGAGAACAGATCCATAGCCTTGGGTATTGGAACTGCGGCAGGTTCGGCAGGTCAGATCGTCGGCCCGGTCACTGCAGAATTCCTCTTGAGGTTCATGCCCTGGCAATCGGTCTTCATCGTGTTCGCTGTCGCGATCCTCGCAATCTTGATCGTCCTGCCTTTCATTCGCAACACATCGGAGCAGAGTGTTTTGCAATCGGAACCTATGGGTGTCGTTCTCAAGAAGGCAGTCTCAGATCCGACTTACACTATGATTTTCATTGGATTTTTCTCCTGCGGCTATCAACTTGGGTTCATAACGGCACATTTTCCCGCATTCATAGCGGAGGTTTGCGGACCAATTGCATCCGGCGGTTTGCTTTCCTCGATGGGCATATCGACTACGTCGGCCCTCGGCGCTTTGGCGATCGCAGTTATCGGGCTGGCCAACATCTTTGGAACCATTGCTGCCGGCTGGCTTGGGCAGACATACTCAAGAAAGTACCTTCTAGCTGCCATCTATCTGGCGCGTACAGTTGTTGCGGCAACATTCATCATATTTCCGATAACGCCGGCATCTGTATTGATCTTTTCGGGCATCATGGGAGCGCTTTGGCTTGCAACCGTCCCTCTCACGTCAGGCCTCGTCGCGCAGATCTACGGCTTGAAATACATGGGCACGCTTTATGGGCTGGTGTTCTTTTCCCACCAACTCGGAGGTTTCCTCGGAGTTTGGTTGGGCGGCCGCATGTATGATCTGTCTGGCGACTACACACTGGTTTGGTGGATCGGCGTTGGTGTTGGAGCCTTCTCTGCGCTTGTTCACTTGCCAATCGACGAAAACCCACTTGAGCAAAGGCGGAGGCTGCAAGGTGCGGCGGCATAGTCTGGTCAGTTGGAAATTTCAGATGACGCACAAATTTGGGCATACGAACGACGGTCCGGTAGACGCTGCACCGGTGATTTCGACAAAGCGATTATTGCTCAGACCACATCACTTGGATGACTTGCCGGATATGTTCAAGATGTGGAGTGATCCAGAGATTGTAAAATACATCTGCGGAGCGCCTTCTACTCTTAGTGCTACCTGGCTTCGCATGCTGCAATACACGGGACATTGGCGGCATATGGGGTTTGGCTATTGGGCGATCGAGCGGCTGTCCGACAACCGATTTGTTGGCGAAGTCGGGCTCGCAAACTTCCGGAGAGGCTTCCCACCTGAACTGCTCGATGTCCCAGAAATTGGCTGGTGCATAACCAAGGCCTTTCAGGGGAAGGGCTACGCCAGTGAAGCGGTTGACGCAGCGCTTGAATGGGCCGCAAATTCTGCCGGTGAGCATAAGTGCGTCTGCCTGATTGATCCGGAAAACCGCATCTCTATATCGCTTGCCGGCAAGATGGGTTTCACGTTTCTTGATGAGATCTCAAACTCTGGACAAACACTGCTCGTCTTTTTTCGAACTTGCTTGCATGGATCTGATGATTGAGCACACACTCCTCTTATGGACATCGGCAGTCCCTTTGATGGGTAGTCCTGGACCGGCTACTTTGAGTCTTGCCGCAATAGGCTCAGCGTTCGGCTTCAGCCGCGGAATTCCATACCTTGCCGGCATTGTCTTCGGAACCACTGGTGTCCTCATCCTGATCGCGTCCGGATTAACCACGATGTTGTTGGCAGCACCAGGACTTATTGGGGTCTTAAGCATCCTTGCGGCTGGCTACATTCTCTACTTGGCTTGGAAAATAGCCACGGCGCCAGTTGGCGCGCAAGAATCGCGATCGGCAGCAAGCCCCGCCATGTTACCAGGCTTTGTTCTAGCAATCGCAAATCCAAAGGCTTTTGCCGCGATTGGCGCGGTTTACGCGTCCCATACGATAGTCCAGGCAGATCTGGCCCTGGATACAGCCGCCAAAACATTTGCATTGTTCCTGGTCATAGTTTTGGTGAACACCAGTTGGCTTGCCATGGGGGCCTTGTTTGCGTCCATGCTTACGGATCCGGTGATCGGGAGAATCACGAACATCGGAATGGCGGTTATATTGGTCATATCAGTCTGTTTCGCGCTGTTGCTCGGATGACGGCCGGTGAAATCCTGACGGGAAGTGTTTGAGTAGTCACTCGTGACCAAGTGCCGGCGTTTTCGTGTTGGCCTTCGATCAGAGTTCGCCTTGGGGCTGCCGGGGTCAATCAAGATGTAGAAAAGGGCGACATTCGAAAAAAGGTACTTTCAAGATGGACGCGCAGTCAGCAAACACTCAATACGGAGAAACAAAGAGACTACGCCTGAATGCAACCTGACATTATCAGAAGACTGTTGCCAAATTGGGGGGCCACTTACGGCCCGTCAACAAAGGGTCCATTCCCGGGCATCGTTTTGCTTCATGGCTCTGAGGGCGGCTTTTCGGGTTGGACACACCGAACAGCCGTCATCTTTGCGGCGCATGGCTACCTCTGCTACCCGCACAGCTATTCAACCGGAGGAAATGCGTGGAACTCTGGGAGTATTGAGGACGTAGATATCTCCCGCACTGCGGATGCACTTTCTGCCCTCCGAGGTTTCGAGCACTGCAGTGGGAAGGTCGCGGTCTACGGTGTTTCTCGGGGGGCGGAGCACGCCTTGCTGCTTTCCTTTTTGACCGCTAAGGGAAGTAGCCAAAGAAGGCCAGATGCGGTTGCGTGCCTTGCTGCACCTGACGTAATTTGTGGAGCATTCGATGCACGTAGATTCCGTGACAGTGGTGACCCGGGATGGCAGGTTTGGGACCCGTCTCGGCGTGCATGGTTGTGGAATGGATCTTCGGACGAACTATTACCGACCATGCCGATTGATGTTGAGACATTTGAAGGTCCTATGTTCCTTTCGGTAGGAACGAATGATCAAACATGGTCGTCTGAAATGACCGCAAGGCTGCAAGACAGGCGTGAAAAAGCCGGTTTGCCAGTTGAAGCGCACTATTACACGGGTGAAGGCCATGTGCCTGGCAGCGAAGGTGAAAACATGCACCATGCATTGCTGTTGTCGTTCTTCCGTCGAACCTTGGCTCCTGATGTTTGATCACTTTCCGATCGATGCAATCCAACCGAAAGAGTAATCGATTGCGCAAATAACAAACTGATCACGGCGATGCATCAGTCAAGTAAGCCCCTTTCACTTCAGGGCCTTACTCAAAAGCACCAACTCGACGAGGCACAGCGTCGCAAGTAGATAGACCAAAGCAGGCCAACCGAAACTGGCAGCGATTGCACCTATGACGGGTGGACCAACCAAGGCTCCGAGCCCACCCATTTGTGTCAGCATCCCATTTGCCGCGCCAACCTGGCTTGTCCCGTTCGACAAACGGGGTACTGCGGCGAAACACATTGCCACAAGGGCTCCGACGAAAAAGAGGACAGCAACACATCCGATAACCGCTACGACAAGGTTCATCGCGCCAAACGCGAAGACAGACGCCGAAGCGGCACCTATTGCGGACAGTACGTATATTGATCGGTCGGCAACTCTCGAATTGATTCTCCCGTAGAAAAGGTTCCCGGCAAGACTCCCGAGAGCAATCAGGCCGGTCAATCCGCCGGCTTCGGTCATAGAGATCGAAAATCGATCAGAAAGATACAGTGGCAACATGCTCAGTATCGCAACTGACAACAGCGTCGTGATCAAGAAAGCTGCCGAAAGCGTCCAAAGAGATTTGGAGAGCTGGCGGATGGTTGTCCGGAACGCCACCTCGCCGGACATTGGCGGCGGTACACCAGGTAAATACCTGGAAGCGACTACCGCGGCAGATGCCGTCGCCACACCACATAAAGCAAACCAAGCACGCCAGCCCAGTTCTTGTGCAATTGACCCGCCAAGCGCGGAGGCCAGACTAATTCCGGCAATGAAAAATGTTCCCCAGAATGCAAGTGCAGTAGCCTGTTGGTCGGGGCGGACCGTTGCCGCGATGATAGTGGGCGCCGCGACAACAACAGCAAGATAGGCGAAGCCTTCGAGGATTCTTAGAACAAGCAGGATCTGGAAACTTGGAGATACGGAAGCCAACAGCGTCAATGCAGCGAGAAGGTAAGCACCAAGGATGATCGATCTGATTAACCCGAAGGCGACCACGAGCAAACCTGCCGCAATACCCGAAAGGGCCGAGGCAAATGTTATCAGTGAAACGAACCAGCCAAAGCCGACAAAATTGACGTCGAAACTCTGTGCAAGCATTTCGAAAGTTGGAGAAATTCGCCCGACCTGCGCTGCTGCCAGCACACTCAACGCATAGACTGCTGTCCAAATTGCCCGAGACTGCCACTTACTTCGTTCTTTTTCTGTTTCCACTATCATAGCCTGCTAGAGCACAGCTTTAATCGATCTTCGCCGCACCGCTTGAACTTGGTTCAATGCAGTGTGCTGATCGAAACACGTCGCTGTATGTGACAACTGAAGTTTTGTTCTGGTTCTCTGTTTCGGCAGCGCTGATACGCTGAGAAGTCAGTCTGTGCACATGGTGACGTTTCACAACACATGACGCCAAAAACGGCATTGTCGGTCGGTTGGACCCGCTTTGCCGCTGCAACGACCTGACCTGCCAAGGGTTCGCGCAAAACGACGATTCCCTCGTCATCCTCCACAACATACTCTTGCTCTCCGCGACAATCATGAGTGTCGAAGGCGCCGTGCCAAGAACGTTGGCGCTCGTGCCTATCGGCTCCGATCTCGCGCCGCCCAAAACCCGCAAGGCGAGACGTTTCGCGGAAGTGGTGCGGCACAGCGCTGGCACATATCGGCAGACCTGCACTATCTGCCAGTTCAAGGGCCTGCCGTTCTGCTGTTGAAATGTCTGGACGAACACGAGTTGTCAGAACTACATCTCCCGGCTTAACGATATCGAGAACGCCTTGGATCCAATGGTCATTGGACGGCATCTTTACCATTGTCAGACGCCCATAACGGTGTAGCGACGCGCATGCGGGCTCCACCCAAACCGGAACACCTCGGGCGCAAGGCCTGGTTTCCGCACAACCATCCGCGATGTCTGTCCTTTCCGAAGCCGCTGGCTTCGACCGCAATCTCCGCATTTCTACGCATATGAGTAGTATGTACCGTCAGGGTTCGGCTCGGTTGCATGAGGTCAATCCTAGACATCAATTCGATATTCAGATATCAAATATGAGCCGTATTACAGTTTCGAAAAACGAAAGAGATGATTAGGAATTTTGATATTGATGCCCTGAGGACGATGGTGGTGGGCGTGGAACTTGGAAGTTTCACCCGCGCCGCTTCGGAGTTGGGTCGCTCTCAGTCCGCAATCAGTATGCACATCAAGAAGTTGGAAGACAGGGCGGGCAAAACTCTGTTCACTCGGCATGGTCGTGGCCTGGTTCCGACGGAAGCCGGGGAACAACTGCTTTCCTATGCCAGGAAGATCATCGCTCTGAATGATGAAGCTGCGATCGCGATGGGAGTCGGAGAGGTGGAGACCAGTGTTAAACTGGGACTACCCCAGGATTTCTTCGATGTCATCTTGCCCAAGACTGTTTCCTTATTTTCTTCACAGCACGAAAACGTTCATGTGGACGTCAGAGCAGGACGGAATTTTGCTCTTGAAGAGGATGTTTATTCAGGCCGTATCGATGTTGCTATTGCATTCTTTGCGGCAGGCTCCAAAGGACATGGTGAACTGCTTACAGAGATGCAGACGCGGTGGCTTGCGCCAGAAGGAGATGCGACGTCATTCCTGGAAGACCGGAAGGTGCCGCTGGTTTTGTTCGACCACCCCTGCCTATTTCGCACGAATATTTTGAAGGCCCTGGAGCAGGAACAACGTCATTGGCGAGTTGCTCTAACAACTCCTAGTCTGACCGGAATCTGGTCGGCGATAGCCGCAAAACAGGGTGTGACCTCGCGAACTTTGTATCGAGTTTCGCCTGATATTCAGGTTTTGCCACTCGAGTGTGGTCTTCCTGAAACTGAAGCGATCGAGGTCAGGCTTCTCGTTTCGGACAGGGCCTCTCCTGCGGCGTTGGCACTTCGCGACTGCATACGTGAAATTGCTTCTCAGGAACTCAAGACCGCTTTGGATCGGGTTGCGGCGTAGTGACGGATCGCCCTCAACCAGATACCGATCATCATCTTTCGTAGTACAACGCAAACATCGAATCGCGAACTTGGCAGTTCACCGCGACAGGAAATGATCTCATCGGCTCCGTTCCCGCTTCGATATAGTCCCAGCATTCAGGTTCTGCCTTGATGGTCCAGCGGCCGCTCCACCGAACCAAAAGCATTTCAGACTGGTGTCAAAGGCGAAGGTGGCTGCGCCCATAGAGCGCCATTATGGTGGCTGTCATGGTGGCGACCAACGTTTCTTGGTCACCCTGAACTGCCCAGGCGGAACCTTCGGTGTAGGTCAGAGTCTTTCCCGGTTTGAGCACGCGGCCCCGATAGATGAACCGTTCTCCATCTGCAGGAGTGATCAGCGTCGTTTTGAACTCTACGGTTAGCACTGCAGCTTCCGGCGCCATCAATGAAAATGCTGCATAGGCGCAGGCACTGTCGAGAGCGGTCGCCGTAACGCCTGCATGAATGAACCCGTGCTGTTGGGTGTAGGCGTCTCGGTGGTCCATACTGAGTTCGACTTCGCCGGCCCGTACAGAATTCAGATTTATCCCCATCGTGTTCATAACGGTTTGGAGAGCAAAGCTCTTTGCGACCTTGTCTCGATAATCGGGATCCCGAGGTTCAAACCGGGTTTTTGAGCTCATCTTCTGCCTTTCGGGCAACGGCATGCGTGAATTTAATGAAGCACCTGGATGAAATTTGACGCGCGTTTCATTTGCCAGTCACCTTCATCGGGCTCGCTTCCACGTCGACGTTCTGACGAGCGCGGCAACCGTCAAACCCGCCGTCCTGCCGGATCGCATCAAAGGTCCTGCAATAGCCAGTGTTGCAGGCCTTGGGCTGTCGACCGCAGGAAATTCAGCCACCAGGACCGGAGCCAAATTCAGATCACGGAACATCCATCGGCACTCGCCCGCACCAACTGTCAACGTCTTGTCAGCACCGTATCGACTGTGGGGACTTTTGAGAAAACTCGTTCTTCAAATGCCCCGGTTTCGAATTTTGGGAGGTATTTCGTGCGCTCGAAGGATGTCTACTGGCATCACATGAGGTTCGTTTTTGCGGTTTGCAGTGACGATGTCAGACTACATCATGAAGGACCGCGCGATGCGCCGTATGCTGTTGATCGCCCTGTTGCTTCTTGCTATCCCCGGTTGCAGCCTTGGGTACGCCGCTGGTGTGCATCAGATGAGCCTTCAGGTTGATGACGCGCGGGGCCTGCAGCTCGCGCTCTGGTATCCGACTGAAGATGACAGCCATGTGGGAGTAGCTGGAAATGCTGTCTTTTACGGTCAGCAGGCTACAGTTGACGCATCTTTGTCGGACCTGAAGCACCCATTGGTTCTGCTGTCACACGGAGGTTTCCGCGTCGGTGCAGCAGTCTTCGGTGTGACACCTATTGGTGCCCTCGTTCGGGCGAGACTTCGTGTACCCGGGCAAATCAAAATTGCCTGGGCCAACCGGCGCTGCCTGTTCGGGCTGATGATCTATTTTGCAGGAGCAGTTCTGGCGGCAAAGGGAGGGACAAGGCGAGTGCACAATTGGGCGGTCAACACGTGACTGCACGAGATCCGACATATCGAACGGGTCTCGCCGTTGCCGCTGTTGTTGTCGCGGTGCTGGCACTTTCCCTGGGAGACGCGATTATCAAAGGGACCGGGGCCGAGATGCCCCTTTGGCAAATGTATATCCTTCGGTCACTTTTCGCGTTGCCGGTTCTATGGTGGCTGGCATGTCGCAAGGCTCGAATTTCCTTCAACTCCCTGATCTGGGTGGTTTTGCGCAGCGTTCTGCTGGTCGCCATGTGGCTCAGCTACTACTCGGCCCTGCCGCTCATGCCGCTGTCTCTTGCGGCAGCGGCTTACTATACCTCGCCCATCATGATCACGGTTCTTACAGCTCTGCTCGCGCGGCAAAAGCCAACGCCGCGCGTCATGATGGCAGTTATTCTCGGTTTCGGGGGCGTCGTACTTGTCCTGCGGCCGAACGCTTCGAGCTTCGACTTTGCGGCACTGCTGCCGGTGCTTGCAGCGTTTCTCTATGCCTGCGCGATGGTGCTGACTTCGCTGAAATGCCGCGATGACAATCCTTTCGCGCTTGCTCTGGCATTGAACATCGCCTTCATCATCGCCGGAGTCGGTCTCGGCGCCTTTGCGGGTCAGGAAGGCTCTTTCATGTTCGGCCCATGGCAGAACCTCGACCTCAAGTTGATCGGGACGGTCACGGCGCTTTCGGCCGTGATCTTGGTCGGCAGCGTTGGCACAGCCATCGCCTATCAGAACGGGCCACCTGCGACGGTATCAGCCTTTGATTACAGCTATCTCGTCTTCAGTCTGATATGGGGGGCGCTGTACTTCGCAGAGCTGCCGGATGTTCTCTCCCTGGCAGGTATCGTCGTTATCGTTCTGGCCGGATTCCTGTCCCTGCCGCGCGAGGAAAGACATGCGGCGTGACAGAATGGATAACACGAGAACTCCGCCGCATCTGATCACTTTGATCCTACTGACTGGGTTTTCACCCATGTCGCTCAACATGTTTCTGCCATCGCTGGCCAACATCACCGTCGATCTTCGCACCGACTATGGAACGATGAGCTGGTCGGTATCGGGGTATTTGGCAGTAACAACTATCATCCAGTTGATTGCCGGCCCCATGTCAGACCGCGTCGGCAGACGGCCCGTTTTATTGGCGGCCTTGCTCGTCTTCACATTTGCGTCGGTGGGCTGCGCCTTCGCACAGAGCATTGAAGTCTTCTTGTTTTGTCGAATGCTTCAAGGAGGGATCATCAGCGGATATGCCCTCTCTCTGGCGATTGTTCGCGACACACGGTCAGAGCGAGAGGCCACCAGTCTGATCGGTTACATTGCAATGGCGATGGCTATCGCCCCCATGCTTGGCCCGATGCTGGGAGGCGTTTTGGATGCCTATTTGGGCTGGCGGTCGGTCTTTGCACTCTATGCTGTGGCGGGTTTCAGCCTGCTGATACTTTGCTGGTTGGACCTTGGAGAAACGAAGCCGAGACGGACAACTGGCTCCGATGCCCCCATGCTCGGCACAACCACACTTGTCCGTGAGCCGCTTTTCTGGGCCTACGCGCTCTGCGGAACCTTCTCTGTCGGCGGGTTCTATATCTTCCTGACTGGCGCGCCTCTTGTCGCCCAGTCCGTCTTTGAAACCACGACTGCTGAGCTGGGGTTCTACCTCGGGACGATTACAATCGGTTTCATGCTTGGAGGTTTTGTCGCTGGAAGCCTTGGGAAAGGGTTTGAACCGACGACCATGATGATCGCTGGCCGGGTCGTTGCCTGCGTTGGTCTGCTTGGCGGACTGGCTCTCTTGGCTCTCGGCATAACATCGACGCAACTCTTTTTCGCCAGCACCATGTTTGTCGGTCTGGGGAACGGAATCACCATGCCGGGAAGCAATGCCGGGGCGATGTCAATTCGACCAGAACTTGCGGGAAGTGCGGCCGGTCTGAGTGGGGCTCTGATCGTTGCAGGTGGCGCTGTTCTTACAGCGGTGACTGGCAACGTCGTGTCTGAAACAAGCGGCGCGCAGACGCTGCTCATGCTGATGCTCGCGACATCAGGAGCAGCCCTGGGTTTCGCCATTTGGGCGGCGCGGCTCAAACAAGAGGAAAGGGCGACCGTATGACAAGCGCACCAGATATGGCAGCGCTCGCCATTGCAATCGGTAAAGGTTAGGTGCTTCCGGTGAAACGGCGGAACGGGCTGGAGGCAGGTTTCCGGGGCTTTCCGGGCGGTTTGCCTTGCAAGACCAGGCATGCGCAGCAAGGAGGGGTTGTCGTTGTTGGGTGGCCAGACTGCACGGAATGGAAGGCAGCACTTCGCCCTTCTGTGCCGCCCGGGACGCAGGTGCGGAGCGCTCCTTGATCAAAGCGCAGGCGCTCGATGGACGAGATACAGGGCGCCGGCTATTTGACTGCGTGTGACCGGTCGGCCGACCATTTCGCTTCGAAATCCCAGATTTCCTGAAAGCCGATGAGCTGATTGAACTCGTTGAAATCGAAAAGTTCTAGTTGAGGGGAGGATGATGTGCCCTCCGTCTTGAGAACCTTGAGAGCATTTTCAACGGCTGCTGCCGCAGAAAGGCCTGTGATCGAAGGGAATATCGCAATGCTGTAACCGATCTCCTCGAGCTCTCGGGCGTTCAGGATCGGCGTTTTGCCGCCATCAGCCATGTTGGCGAGCATTGGTGCGGAGATGCGCCGACATGCTTCGTACATTTCATCCCGGCTTTCGAGCGCTTCCACGAAGATGATGTCAGCGCCGGCATCCTGATAGGCAAGCCCACGCTCCAGCGCGCCTTCAAGACCTTCCGTCTGGCGCGCATCCGTGCGGGCGATGATCAGCGTATCGTCCGGTTTTTCTCGTGCATCGAGCGCGACCTTTATCTTGTCGACCATGTCATCCTTGGTGATCACGCGCTTGTAGGGCGTGTGACCACATTTCTTGGGGAACTCCTGATCCTCGAGCTGTATGGCTGCGACACCGGCGCGCTCATAACCGCGGACCGTATAGTCGACATTGAGCAGACCGCCATATCCCGTATCTGCATCGGCAATAACCGATGCATCGGCGGTACGGCACAGTGTTTGCACGCGTTCGACCATTTCCGTGTAAGTCGCGAGCCCGGCGTCGGGCAACCCGTGAGCAGACGCGGTTCCCCAATAACCCGAGGAGTAAATGAAATCGAAGCCGATCTTATTGGCAACGACCGCTGAGATCATGTCGTGGATGCCGGGAGCGGCGACGAATTGTCCGGCGTCCAGCGCCTGCCTGAGGCTTGGCCTGCTCATGCTGGTTCTCCGATTGATTTGAAGTAGTCGAGAACATCCTTTTCCCCGACGACATCGCCGTATTTGGCGTCCATGTCGAACAGGTTGGCTTCATGCGGCGCGTGATGCCGGTCCCCCACGGCTTCGCGCGCGATGATAGGAATGAAGCCGTATGAGCAACAGTCCACGCATGTGGCGCGCACGCACCCGCTGGTGCTGACACCGGTGTGTACAAGCGTGTCTATCCCCCAGCTTGTCAGGGTCGGAGCAAGGGATGTTCCGAAAAAGGCGCTCGCATATTGCTTGGAAATGACCAGTTCGCCTTCGCCGACCTCCAATCCGTCCGCCCAACGCGCCATCGGGTTCCCCGCAGTGAAGTTGCGCAAGGGCCTGGCCTTCTGGAAGAAGCGTCCGCCATTCGAGCCGTCAGGCAGGTAGACTACATTGGTGTAGATGACCGGCACACCGGCTTCGCGAGCCGCGTCGCGGAGGCGCACCGCCGAGGCGAGGGTGTCGTCGACATCGGCATAAAGCTCACAATCAGGATCGAAATAGGCCCGGACGAGGTCGATCATGATAAGCGCCGGCTTCTTGCCGAAGCCGATGCGGTTGCCGTAGGCGCGCCGGTAGTTCTCTTCAAGATCTTCCGCATCCGTCATTTTTTCTGCCTTTGTTTGGTTTCCAGATATGCCAGGTGCTGCTCGTCCAGAGTCAGCCAGGGTTCCTCGTCTGAACGGCTCGCCTCAAATGCGTCAATGACGTCGCGATCCTCGGCGAGGATCATGCCGATCTCGTCCAGGCCGCCAACAAGTGCCTGCTTGCGGTGGGTATCGACATGAAATTCAATCTCGGTGCCGGACTGCAGTCTGATTGTCTGCTCCGGAAGATCGATCGTGATGGGCTCCATGGCGCTGGCGGCGGCCTCCAGAGCAGTCATATGCGGGTCTTCCAGCGTAATTGGAAGGACGCCGTTCTTGAAACAATTGGCGTGAAAAATCTCGCCGAAGCTTGGGGCGATCACATAACGTATCCCGAGATCGGCCAGCGCCCAGACCGCGTGTTCCCTGCTTGAACCGGTGCCGAAATTGGCGCCGACAACAAGAATTCGGGCATTGTCAAAAGGTGGCGTGTCCAAAATGAAAGGCGTATCGGGATGCTTGCGCCGCTCATGAAAGGCGTATTGTCCAATGCCTTCCCTTTCCAGCATGAGCAGAAAGCGGGCGGGAAAGATCACATCCGTGTCGATATTGCTCTCCAGCAGGGGCGCTGCGAGGCTGGTCAGCGTTGTGAGTTTCTCCATGGCCTACATCATCTCGCGGACATCGGTCAGATGACCGGCGACGGCTGCGGCCGCGGCCATTTTCGGGCTCATGAGATGCGTCCTGCCGCCTCTTCCCTGACGGCCCTCGAAGTTGCGGTTCGATGTGGAAGCACAGCGTTCACCCTCGGACAGGCGGTCATCATTCATGCCCACACACATGGAGCAACCCGCGTCGCGCCATTCGAAGCCGGCGCTGAGAAAGATGTCGTGCAGGCCTTCCTCTTCCGCGGCAATCCGTGTTGCCGCCGAACCAGGCACGACAATCGCCGAGACACCAGCGGCAACCTTGCGCCCTTTGACAACCTTTGCAGCCGATCTCAAATCGTCAATGCGGCCATTGGTGCACGAGCCGATGAACACCCGGTCGATCGGGATGTTGCGAAGGGCCATCCCCGGCTTGAGCGCCATATAGTTCAGAGACTTTTCGATCCGCGCGCGTCGGACCGGATCAGGTTCGGCTTCGGGGTCCGGCAGATGAGCGGTGACAGGCAGGGTTTCCTCCGGACTTGTTCCCCATGAAATCTGAGGTGCCAAATTGGAGGTTTCGAAATTGACCTGCCGATCGAATTGGGCGTCCGGATCGCTTTTCAGGGCCGTCCAGGCGGCCACTGCGGCATCCCATTTGTCGCCCTTTGGCGCAAGGGGTCGGTCTTTGAGAAATCTGATCGTCGTTTCATCAACGGCGATCAGTCCGACACGGCTGCCTGCCTCGATTGCCATGTTGCACAATGTCATGCGTTCGTACATGGACATCGCGTCGACTGTGGAGCCGGCAAACTCGACGGCATAACCAGCGCCGCCGCCCGTGCCGATCTCCGCGATCAACGCTAGAATGACGTCCTTGACCGTCACGCCCGGGGCGAGGCCGCCGTCCAGGATCACCCGCATGCGTTTCTGTTTTTTCTGGTGCAGCGTTTGTGTGGCAAGAACGGTGGCGCACTCACTGGTTCCGATGCCGAATGCGATACAGCCAAAAGCGCCGTGTGTGCATGTGTGGCTGTCGCCGCAGACCAGCGTTGTGCCGGGGAGGGTAAAGCCGAGCTCCGGGCCGATAACATGGACGATACCGTGTCGGTCGTCGTCAATCTCAATGTAGGGAATGTTGTGCCGCGCGGCGTTTTCCTCAAGTCGGCGAACCTGCTTGGCGGCCTGTCCCGAACGCAATTTAAAAGCACGCAATTTTGTCGGAACCGCGTGGTCGGCGACTGCTATATGCGCGTCGGGACGCCGGACGGCGCGGCCAGCCGCGTCCAGGGCCGCAAAAGCCTGGGGGCTCGACACCTCCTGTACCAGATGGCGGTCGATATAGAGCAGCGTGTTGCCACCGCCATAGTCGCGGACCGTGTGAGACTGCCAAATCTTATCGTATAGCGTTTGCCGTGCCATTCCTGTCGTGTCCGTCGTTTCAGGAGCCCCGTCAGCATTCGCGGCAATGCTGGTTTGCGGGCTGTTGCACCCAGATTTTTCTTGATGCCATGGCGAACTTACTATTAAATGAATGCGCATTCAACATATGCGAGAAGCCTTTTTTCCGATGCATGCTCTCGCCGTTTGGAGGAACACGATGCGACTAGGAGTTGACGTTGGCGGGACGTTCACGGACCTGCTTCTGCAGGATGACATACGCAATATAACCTATCGGGCAAAGACCCCCTCAACGCCGCAAGACCAGTCCATCGGCGTTGCCGCCGGTGTCAAACTGATCTGCGAAAAGGCGGGCATCGCGCCAACCGACATTTCCCTGGTCCTGCACGGGACCACTGTGGCCACCAATGCGGTTTTGGAGGGCAAGGGCGCCCGGGTCGGCCTGCTGGTGACAGAAGGCTTTGAACACACGCTGCATCTGGCCAAGTCGTGGACGCCCGGCCCGCTGTTCGGCTGGATCGTCATGGAAAAACCCGATCCACTTGCCTCGCTTGAGGATACGCGCGGCATTCCCCAGCGCATGGACGCGCGCGGCAACGTGGTTCGCGAACTTGACGAGGCCCGGGCCACGGCGCTGATTGATGACCTGTGTAACTCGGGTGTCGAGGCCCTGACCATCTCGCTTATGCATTCCTATGCAAACAATGCCCACGAGCGCCGTCTGCGTGACATTGTCAAGGAGCGTTTTCCGGATTTGCAGGTGTCGCTTTCGTCGGAGATTTTGCCTGAGTTCAGGGAATATGACCGCGCCATCACGACAGTCATGAACGACTATGTGCGACCGATTATGACCCGTTATCTGTCTCGGATTGAGGGACGCCTGGTCGACGAGAACGTCAACAGCAAACTGCATATCGTTCGTTCCGATGGCGGCCTTATGAGCGCCGCGGCAGCGGCGGACAGGCCTGTGCATACGGTGCTCTCGGGGCCGGCAGGCGGCGTGACCGCGACGGCGATGATTGCCAAGAGAACCGGACTGAACAAGCTGCTTGCCTTCGATATGGGCGGCACGTCAACGGACGTGTCGGTCATTATCGATGGTGAGCCCACGATCTCGCGTTCGACCGAGGTCGGCTATTTTCCCGCCAAGGTGCCGACCCTTGATGTGCGCAGCGTGGGGGCTGGCGGCGGTTCGATCGCGGAGTTGTCCGAGTTGACCAGCTCGCTGCGGGTCGGGCCGCGCAGCGCCGGGGCGATGCCGGGGCCGGTTGCGTATCGTCGCGGTGGAACGGAGCCGACCGTGAGCGATGCCAATGTGGTGCTTGGGTATCTGCCGGCAAAGCTGCTGGGCGGGGACATGGATCTCGATGTCGAAGGCGCCCGCAACGCGGTTGCCGCCATCGGCGAGAAGATCGGCCTCGACCCGGAACACGCGGCTCAGGGCGTTCTCGATATTGCCAATGAAGTCATGCTTGGCGCATTGCGGGTCATCACCGTGCAACGCGGCCTTGATCCGCGTGATTTCGGCATGGTGGCGTTCGGCGGGGCCGGGCCGCTGCATGCCAACGCACTGGCAGCGCTTCTCGGGTGCTACCCGGTGGTGGTTCCAGCCAATCCGGGCGTGTTGTCGGCGCTCGGGTTCCTGGAAGCCGAATTCAAGAATGAATTTGTCCGGACACTCATCGGGGCCGCGTCGGGGATCGACGACAACCAGATCTGGGCCGGGTTTTCGGAATTGGCAGACAAGGCCGTGGCCTGGATGGACGAGCAGGAGGTTGCAGAGGCGGATCGCGGCGTTACCTATTCGCTGGACCTGCGCTACGAACAACAGGGTTTTGAGGTCGCAATTAAGGTGCCGCCTGAACTGGTCGAGAACGCCAAGGGCCTGGACCGGGTGTTTGATGATTTCCACCAGACACACGAGCGGCTGTACGGCGTCCGCTTCGACCTTCCGATCGAGCTTGTGGCCTTGCGTGTCGTGGCAACCGGCGCCACGCCGCCGGTGAAGGAGTCGCCACCAGAATCGGGGACGTTCGACATATCGTCGGCGATTATTGAGACCGGCCGGGGCTTTTTCGATGGCGCCTGGGTGGACACGCCACACATCGATCGCGATCGGCTGGCGGCCGGTGCGCGTGTCGAAGGTCCGGCGATTGTACGCCAGTACGACACGACGACCGTATTGCTGCCGAACCACTATCTGGAAGTGGATGACCACGGCAACCTTTTGATCTGGCCGACCGCCAAGGGAGAATGACCGTATGACCAGGACCGTAGACCCGATCACGCTCGATCTGATCGAGAACGCCTTGCTGAACGCCCGCTTTGAGATGGACAGCGTTGTCGTCCGTATCGCCCTGTCGCCGGTGATCCGCGAGCAACACGACGAGTTTCCAATGATCTGCAACGCCAAGGGGCAGATGGTTGTCGGCCAGTTCGGCTCTTACATCCCGGGGATTGTCGAACAATATGGCGACGATATCCACGAAGGGGATGTGTTTGTCTGGAACGACCCCTATGCCTGCAAAGGCTCGATATCGCACAATAATGACTGGTGCGTGATGCTGCCGATCTTCCATGAGGGCGTGCATGTCGGCTTCAGTTCCATATTCGGTCACATGGTGGATGTGGGCGGCAAGGTGCCGGGCTCCATGCCCGCCGATTCACGGACGATCTGGGAGGAGGGCCTGCGTATTCCGCCGGTCAAGATCTATCAGAAGGGTACGTTGAACGAGGGTGTGCTCGACATCATGCTCAACAACTCCCGAACGCCCGACATGAACCGTGCCGATCTGATGGCGCTGATTGCCGGCTGCCGCACGGCGGCAAAGCGTGTCACGGAGATTTGCGACCGTTTCGGCCGTGATACCTATGTAGCCGCCTGTGACATGCTGCTTGACCGGACCCGCGAAGCGATGCGTATTCTGATCAACAAATATATTGCCGAAGAGCCGGTTACCTTCACCGATTATGTTGACGACGACGGGCTTGGCAACGGTCCCTTCAAAATGCATCTGTCGATTTACCGGCGCGGCGATGTGGCGGTCATCGACTGGACCGGCACGGACGATCAGGCCGAAGGGCCGATCAATTTCCATATCCATGAAGGCCTCTGCAAGCTGTTCTTCGGCGTCTATATGATCATGGCGTTTGACCCCAAGATCATGTTCAATGAAGGGTTCTACGACCTGTTCGAGATCATATTGCCGGAGGGCAGCCTGCTCAATCCACGGTTTCCGGCGGCGTTGTCGAACAGGCTGAATACGCATACACGGTTCTTCGATTGTCAGGCCGGTGCGCTGGGTCAGAAAGCGCCACACCTTTCGATGGCTGCCGGTTACGGTACGAGCCCGCATTTCATTTTTACCGGGCACGACAAGAACGACAAATATTTCCAGCTGATGGAGCTTTTGTTCGGCGGTGTGCCGGGGCGGCCTCTCGGAGACGGCTTTGACGGCCATGCCTGGTGGCCGTTGTTCAGCGCAACGCCGATCGAATATATCGAGAATTATTACCCGGTGCTGGTCGAGAGCTACCGGCCTGTCAAGGATGCCGGCGGCGCCGGTTTACACCGCGGCGGCGCCGGCATTGAAAAGACGTATCGCCTTCTGGAGCCGGGAACCATCTCGATCCACGATGATCGCGAGACGGTGCCGCCCTGGGGCATCAATGGTGGCCTGCATGGCGGCACATCCAGCAAATGGCTGCAGCGCGCCGGTTCGGACACGCCGGAGCGCATCAAGTCGAAGCTGGACAACCTGCCGGTGGAGCCGGGTGACAAGGTTATTTTCATTACCGCGGGGTCGGGAGGCTGGGGTGATCCGCTGGATCGTCCGGTCGACGCGGTTCTGCGGGATGTGCGACACCAGATTGTATCCCGCGAAAAAGCGGAACGGGATTATGGTGTTGTCATAGACGAGAACCACCAGGTCGATAAGGCGGCAACCGACGCGTTGCGTCAGCGTATGAAAGACGAGCGCGGCGCACCTGAACCCTTCGATTTCGGGTTTATCCCAGGTGTGCATGAGGCCGCCGAATAGTCAGGACCGGTCGCCGTCTCCCCCGGGGGCGGCGGTCCCTGCCGGAACGGTTTTTCCGGCAATCAGCTCACCCGTGACAACGAGGCTGTTTCCCGCGTCCTCCAGAGTCCCGCTCTGTTTGCGCTCCAGCAGGTCGAGTGTCTTTTCGACCATAACCTCAATAGGCTGCCGGATCGTGGTCAGTTCGTAGGGGGCACGCGTTGCCTCACGGACGCCATCGAAGCCGGCCAGCATGATGTCATCGGGGATCGCCAGCCCGAATTCCCCGCGCAGCGCATCCGCGCATCCGATCGCCATGATGTCGTTGACGGCGAATATGGCATCGGGAAACGGTCGTACCTTGTCCTTGAAGCGTGACAACACCGCGTCATAGCTTCCGGCGTAGCTTGATTGTCCGTCGATCTCCTCCACTCTGCCCGGGGCGACACCCAGCGCCTCAAGCTCCGAGCGGAAACCATTGACCCGGTCGCGGCTTGTCGAGCCCTGCGGATCTCCACGAATGATCAGAAATTCGCGTCCGCCCGCGTTGCACATTGCGCGGGCCAGCGTTGCAGCTCCCGCCTCATTTTCACAGCGGACGGATGCGAGCGCCGGATCGGCGGTACGTCGGTTGAACAAGACAATGGGTATGCCGGCATCCTGGCTGGTGCTGATGAGATCCGACGATAGATGCGCCGATGTCACGACAATTCCGTCAACATGGTAGCCGAGCGCCTGCATGAGTGCATCGTCGCAGTCCCTGCCATCTGAAATCGTGAATGCGAGGACGTGGCGACCGCTGTCCTGAAGCCTGGTGATGAATGCCTGAAGGCTTTCGGCATAAAAGGGATTGTGCATGTCGCCGACAATGACGGCGACGATATTGCTGCGTGCGTTGGCGAGGCTACGCGCGATGGAATTAGGCAGGTAGCTCAATTGCTTAGCAGCCGCGAGCACGCGGTCACGCTTGTCTTTGGTGATGCTTGCGCCTGGGGTGAACGCCCGCGAGACCGTTGGCTGGGATACGCCCGCCAATCTTGCAACATCGTAAGATGTAACCCGGTTCCTGGTCCGCTTCATCGGTGCTCGCTGCTATGCAGTCCATATCAATGAGACTGTCTGCTTTATAGGACCCGTGCCATCTATTTGCCAGCAGGTGATTGACAAACGGGCCTTTATCGCAGATTTTTATGAATGCGCATTCAAGTGCGAAACGTCAAGGTCTGCCGCGCTCCTAAGACCGGGTGACCTATCACGGAGGAAGTCGATGTTTAATTACAAAAACATAATGGGGCTCACGTCAGCGCTCGCCCTTTCCATGGCGGTTATGCCCATGAGCGCCTATGCGGACCAAGCTGGGATCGACCGTGCCAGCGAACGTCTTGCATCCTACTCGGAAAAACCGGTTTTCACGGCGCCCGGCGAGCCGTTTGATATTCGGGCCTGTGCCGAAGGCCGCAAAATGCTGTCTATGCCGAACAGCAGCGCCAATCCCTTTCTCAAGGGGATTATCAACCGCATGAAGGCGGTGGGCGACGAGATTGGGCTGGAGGTTGTCGAATGGGAAAATCAGGGTCAGCCGAGCCAGTGGGTGCAGGGATTTGACTTTGCTATTCGCGACAAATTCGATGTCATCAATCTGATTTCCGGTATATCGCCCGATACGGTTGAGCCCCAGGTCAAGGCAGCGACCGATGCCGGTGTGAAGGTCATGACATCGCATTTTTATGATCCTTCCTTTGAACCGCACCCGTTGCTCTCCAGCACGTTGCCTATTGGATTCAATGAAATCGGAAAGATTCTGGCGAATTGGGTCACGGTGAATACGGATGGCAAGGCGAAGATCGCATTGATCGTTTCGCGCGAAGTGCCGCCGACCATTCCGTTGGTGGACGGCATCGAAACGGAATTGGCCGAGAACTGCCCAGATTGTGAAATCGTCAGTGAAATCAATGTCGGGGTCTCCGAATGGGGAACGAAGATCCAGTCGTCGCTGCAAACGGTGTTGCAGGCCAACCCTGAAATTGACGTCGTCATCCCGATTTATGACTCCATGTCCCAGTTTGTCGTGCCGGCGTTGCGTCTGACCGGCAAGCTCGGCGAGGTCAAGGTCGCGACCTTCAATGGCACGCCTTTTGTGCTGGACTTCATCCAGCAAGGATCGGTATCCATGAATATTGGTGAAAGCCTGGATTGGATTGCCTATGCGACGATCGATGGACATATGCGCGACCTGTGCGGTCTTGCGGTGCCCGACAAACTCAATGTGCCGTTCTACATCTTTGATGAGAACAATGCTGCCGATGCGGGCACACCGGCGCAGTTCGACACGGGCTATGGCGATGCATATATCACCGGCTTCCGCGAACTCTGGGGCCTGAACTAGGCACTATGTCCGCGGTCGACCCATTGCAACCGCAATCAACCTCATTGGCGGCGTCCCAGACGCCGCCAACACTGCATCTAAAGAACATCTCCAAGACCTTTAACGCGACACGGGCACTTGACCAGGTCTCGTTCGACGTCATGCCGGGCGAGGTGCATGGTCTCCTGGGCACCAATGGGTCCGGCAAGTCAACCATGGTCAAGATACTGGCCGGATTCCATGTCCCCGATCAGGGCGGTCACATGGAGTTCAATGGCGCCGAGGTGGCACTGCCACTCAAGCCAAGCGATTTTCGGCGCCTGGGCATGAGCTTTGTGCATCAGAATCTTGGATTGGTGCCATCGTTAACGGTTCTTGAAAACCTTCGCCTTGCACAGATCGCGCTTGCCGGAGGCATGCGGATCAACTGGCGCCGGGAAAAGGCGGCAGCGCGAGAAACGCTTGAGCGCTATGGTGTTAAGGTCGAGCAATGGCGGCGTATCGATGAGCTGAGCGTGGTCAATCGCGCATTGTTGGCCATTGTGCGTGCCTTTGAGGAAATCCGCGAAGAGTGTGAGCTGACCGGCAAACCCGGTCTGGTGCTGCTCGACGAACCGACACCTTTTTTGCCGCGTGAAGATGTCGACAAATTATTCGACCTCGTGCGGCAGATTGCTGATCACGGCTCGAGCGTCATCTTCATCTCTCACGATATTGAAGAAGTGATGGAGATCACCGACCGGGTGACGGTTCTGCGTGATGGGAGGGTTTCGGGCGAAATCGAAACCGCCAAGGCTTCGCATGAAGACATGGTGGAAATGATCATCGGGCGAAAACTGAGCAAATCCCAGAAAGACAGGAGCACCGACGCGGACGAAAAACCCGTTTTTGCCTCCGTGCGCGACCTTGAAGCACCAGGTGTTGCCCGCTGCGATATCGATATTGCCAAAGGTGAGATCCTTGGCCTGACGGGTCTGATCGGCTCGGGCTATGACAAAATACCCTATCTGATGTTTGGCGCGAACCCCGCTCTGGCAGGCACCATGACGCTTGCCGACGGGAAGGCGTTCGATCTTGTCGAGATGTCACCCCGGCAAGCGATCGAGGCTGATTTCGCTCTTCTTCCGGGCGACCGGCATGAGCAGAGCGGAGTAGCGAGCCTGTCCATATTCGAAAACATGCTGCTTCCCGATCTGGACAGTTATGTTCGGCGCGGTTTTCTGCGCACCGGCGCCATGCGCCGCGAGGCGGCCAGGCTCGGGCGCGAATATGAAGTGCGGCCAAATGATCCCGAACTGTCACTTGCGGCCTTGTCGGGCGGCAATGCCCAAAAGGTGCTGATCGCCCGGTGGATGAACCGCAATCCGGTCCTGCTTTTGCTGGACGAACCCACCCAGGGCGTGGATGTCGGAACCAGAGCCAATATCTTCAAGGCGCTCCAGAAGGCGACAACGGATGGCATGTCTATCGTTTGCGCCAGTTCGGATGCTGAGCAACTGGCTGAGATCTGCGATCGCGTCCTGGTTTTTGCGCGCGGGCAGATCGTGCAGGAAATCACCGGCAATGCGGTGACCAAGGATCATATTATCGGGGCCTGTTACGGAACATCGCCGCGCGGTGCCGACCGGGCTCCGCAGACGCAGGCAGGCGTGCAGGATGAGGCAGGGTCATGACCGACATTAAAAACACGGCGGACAAATCCGCTCAACCCGAGATCAATTATCTGCGCCTGTTCGAGAGGTTTGCTCTGATACTTGTGTGGTTGCTTCTGATTGCGGGCTTCAGCATCGTCATGCCTGATTCCTTTTTCAGTTGGGGCAATTTCTCCATCATGTTCGCCTCCTATGCGCCGGCAGTTCTTCTGGCACTGGCGATCATCGTTCCCCTGACGGCGGGGGACTACGATCTCGCGGTCGGCGCAACGCTGACCATGTCCTCCTGCCTGATCGGTGTGCTCAATGTCTGGTACGGGGTTCCGATCGTCTTGTGCATAGCCATTGCGCTGGGGACCGGCGTTGTCATCGGCCTGTTCCATTCGCTGTTCATCATCTACTTCCGCATTCCGTCGCTGGTGGTCACATTGGGAACGACGTCCCTCATGACGGGTATCGTGCAGTGGATTACCAACTCGTCGACGATCGGCGGTATCGACAATGCGCTGATCATGGCGGTGGTCGGAGGACGTTTTCTCGGGGTGCCCTATGCATTTTACTACGCCTTGGCCGCTGTTGTGGTCATGTGGTACGTGTTCGACTTCACGGCCCTTGGTCGCCGTCTTCTTTTTGTCGGCCGCGGCCGGGAAGTCGCCCGTCTCAATGGCATAGCCGTCGACCGAATGAGGATGGGCGCGCTGATCACATCGGCGGTCCTCGCATCCATGGCCGGTGTGATCTATGCAGGTGTTCTGGGGTCGGCCGATCCCTATTCGGGACTGAATTTTCTTCTGCCTGCATTTGCCGCCGCCTTTCTTGGGTCGACAACCATTTTGCCCGGCCGGTTCAATCCTCTTGGCGCCATCGTTGCCGTCTACTTCCTGGCCACGGGAATTGCGGGGCTGACGATGCTGGGTATTCCGCTTTGGGTGACCAATGTCTTCAACGGTGGCGCACTGATCCTCGCGGTAACGATTTCGCAGCTGACCCGCGGGCGCGAAACGTCTGACATTGGATAGCGCCTTGCGCAACACGAAGGCCGGTTTAAGTACGTCGTGAACCGACGGCCTTCGTTGGCAGGGGAAGCTCAAATACCCGGCAGCAATGTGCGTAACTTTTACGGGCACGTGTCCCAACGGGGCTCCGGTCCAAAGGAAAGGATGACATCATGACGATACGGCTCCTGAAATCTGCAAAGCCGGAGACCGAGCGTGCAAAGGATGACGCCGAGGTGCGTTTGATCGTGGAGCAGACCCTGACAGACATCGAGAAGCGGGGCGATGCGGCGGTGCGCGAACTGTCGCAAAAGTTCGATGACTACTGTCCATCTGCTTTCCGGCTGTCGGATGGCGAAATCGAGGCGCTGATGGAGAAGGTTTCGGCGCAGGATATGGCCGATCTCCGTTTCGCGCAGGATCAGGTGCGTGGTTTTGCTCAGGCGCAGCGCGATTCGATGCTGGACATTGAGGTCGAACCGCTGCCGGGTGTGATTCTCGGTCACAAGAACATCCCGGTTCAGTCGGTGGGCTGCTATGTGCCCGGCGGCAAGTTTCCGATGGTCGCCTCCGCTCACATGTCCGTTGCTACCGCACAGGTCGCCGGCGTGCCGCGCATTATTGCCTGCACGCCGCCTTTCCGGGGCGAACCCAATCCCGCCGTAATCGCAGCAATGCATCTCGGCGGAGCGCATGAAATCTATGTTCTTGGCGGCATCCAGGCGGTGGGGGCGATGGCGATCGGCACGGAAACGATTGAGCCGGTGCATATGCTGGTCGGGCCGGGGAACGCTTTTGTCGCCGAGGCCAAACGGCAGTTGTTTGGCCGGGTGGGGATTGACCTTTTCGCCGGGCCGACCGAAACAATGATTATTGCGGACGAAACAGCGGCGGATGCTGAATTGTGCGCCACCGATCTCCTCGGCCAGGCCGAACACGGCTACAACTCGCCTGCTTGCATGATCACCAATTCGCAGAAGCTGGCGGAGGCAACTCTAGAGGAGATCGACCGCCTGCTGGCAATTCTGCCTACGGCTGACACGGCAGGTGTCTCCTGGCGTGACTACGGCGACATGATCGTCTGCGACACCTATGACGAGATGCTGGCGACCGCGAACGACATGGCCTATGAACATGTGCAGGTCATGACCGACCGGGATGACTGGTTTCTGGACAATATGCACTCATATGGAGCACTCTTCCTCGGTCCGCGCACAAATGTGGCCAATGGCGACAAGGTAATCGGAACCAACCATACGCTGCCAACCAGGAAAGCCGGCCGCTACACGGGCGGATTGTGGGTCGGCAAATACCTCAAGACTCACAGCTACCAGAAAATTCTTACGGATGAGGCGGCAGCGTTGATCGGGCAATTTGGTTCGCGGCTATGTATGCTCGAAGGATTTGTTGGCCATGCTGAACAGTGCAACGTCCGCGTCCGCCGCTACGGCGGTGTCAATGTGCCCTATGGTGGCGCAGCACCTTCTCAGGTGGTCACCGGATGACCGGTTATCGGGCACTGGCGTATTCCAGCCATAACAGTCCAACCAAACGAAAGACAGCCAGGTTGGCCCGTTGACGTGCCAATTTCGCTTGACGGAAAACAACGAACTAACCCGCGCGAAGATTTGGGAAAACCCGGACGCTCGACAGAGCCGATCATCATCCTTGGAGATTGAGATGAGCCGTGGGGCCACCTCCTTCCGCATCCCGCTTTGGTACTGAAGACCTGTCTGCTCAGCTGATCCAGGTCTTTGATGTCGGAGCTTCTTCAAATGGCAAAGAAGCGAAGAGACTCTCCTCGTCGCAGAGTGCGCTCTCGGCATCGTAAATCCGACCCACGACAGAGACATCTTGATCGTGGACATGTTCATATACCCGATACCGATCAGTCCTTCTGTGCGACAAGAGTCAAAAAAGGGGCCTCAAGATTGCCGGTTGCTCCCCAGCGGTGACGATCCGTGCAGTCCCGAAGCCATGGTTTGACTATTTTTGACAGATCAATCTAAGATGTTCACGTGAACAAGCCGCGCCATATCTCTAAACCTCATATGTCGGACTCGGTCGATCTGGACGAGCATCCTGATTCAATGCTCATGCGGCTCAGGGCAATCTCGCGCGCGATTGCGGGCCCGCTGGACTATGATCTGGTTCTTGAGAACTTTGCCAAGGAGATGCAGAAGATCCTTCCGCATAATCACCTGGATATTGTTCTGCTGCACGGGGCCGGTATGCAGGTGTGTTATGAGGCGGGTATTTCAACGGCCTGGACCGACAGCGCCAAGACACTGCGACCGACGGCAACCAGCCCGATCCGAGATCTCCTGTTGGGGCGCGTCGACAAGATTGTCTCTGCTGATGCGCAGACAGACCGGCGGTTCCTCTTCCTCGGCGCCGACAACCAGCCCATCTTCGATGCTGACTTGCGGTCGCGGATCATCGTGCCCCTGACGATCAAAGGCCGGATCATCGGATCGCTTGCGCTCAGCAGCCATCAGATCGGCCAGTATACAGAAGAGATGTGCGATCGTGCGCAAGCAGCTGCAGACCTTCTCGCACCATATCTCTTTGCTCTGGAGGAGGGGCGGCGCGCGCGCGAGGCAGCGGTCGCTCAAGCAGAGGCGCAGGGGCGGGAAGAAGCGTTGCGACTGGGTGTCCAAAGGCTGACCGAGGGAATTGAACGAGAACGTCAGCGTTTGGCCATGGATTTGCACGATCAAACACTGGCAGACCTAGCGCGCCTGGTGAGACGACTGGGGCGGCTGCGCCGGGAGGTTCCGCCTGATCTGGGCGAACTGGTAACAATAGAGACGGATCTTGGCCGGGCACTCGATGACCTGCGCTCGATCGTGGAAAACATGAGGCCTGGCGTGCTTCAACTGTTCGGGTTTTCTGACGCGGTGGAAGCACAGCTTGATCGAGCGGTGTCCGCACGCGGGCGAAAGCCTGAAACATCGGTTCGTGACCTTACCGGCGGTGCGGTCGACGCGCTTCCGGAAACAGTGCGCACGGCGCTGTTTCGCATAGCCCAGGAAGCCGTGACCAATGCGGTCAAGCATGCCGATGCCTCGCAGATCACTGTCGAGATTTCGAGTGCGCCATCCTCCATTGTCGTGGTGATCGAGGATGATGGGGTCGGGATCGATCCGCAAGCTCTGTCATCGTCAGGCGGGCTGGACAATATTCGCACGCGGGCTCGACTGATTTCAGCTCACGTCGAATTCGGATCGACACCGGGCGAAGGCACGCGGATATCAGTGAAGCTTCCGGTAACGCCTGCAGATGGGAGCCAAGCGTAGATGGACATCCTGATCGTTGAAGACGATGCCATGCATCGCGCGTTCTTGAAGGCTGTTGTGACCAATGCACTGCCTGAAGGCACATGCATTCGCGAAGCGGAAGACGGAGTGTCGGCGGTCCGGCAGGCGGAGGAGAACGAATCCATCGACTCCGTGATCATGGACTTGCAGATGCCGCAGATGAACGGTGTCGAGGCGGCCAAGCGGCTGTGGCGTTGCCGGCCGGATATGAAGATCCTGTTCTGGTCCAATTACTCCGAAGAAGCCTATGTACGCGGTATTTCGCGCATTGTGCCAGACGGCGCTGTCTACGGATACATCCTGAAGTCCGCGGCCGAAGAGCTGTTGCAGATCGCAATGCAGGGCGTCTTTATTGGCGAGCAGTGCGTCATCGACCGAACGGTACAAGACCTGCAGAAAACCGCCGGGAACCGGTCGATGACCCTGACTGAAGCCGAGCTTGAAGTGCTGGTCGATCTCTTTATCGGGCTAACGGACAAGGCTATTGCGCATCGCCGCAAGATCTCGTTGCGCAGTGTCCAAGCCAGGCTGCAGGGCCTTTATGGAAAGCTTGGCCTGGAACGCCATGATATTCCTACCGGCCCGTGGGGAGCGACGTTCAATCCCCGGAGCCGGGCGATCTCGGTTGCACTGTCGCGGGGACTCGTCACGCTTGACCTAATCGCGGTGGAAGAAGAGAGGGTTGCGCGCTGGCTGGATGAGACAGCCGACGGCAATGGCGCGCAGCGGGACTAGCGGGCTCACGCGGAAGATTTGCGGGTTCCCGCAAAAAACCTGCGGAAAACAGCGCAGACGTCGAATGCAGCGCTCAGTAACGTCCTTCCAACAAACTGACCAGGAAGCTGGATCAGATGGGAGGACATAATGCCGTTTGTGAACATTCGTATCGTCAGAGAGGTGATCGCCGCTGACCCCGAAGGCATCAAATCCAAGGTCAGCACAGCCGTAACCAGTGCGATCGCCGATGCTGCAGAGATTCCCGAAGACAATGTCTGGGTTGTTTTTGAGGAAGTCTCCGAGACCGATTGGTTTGCCGGCGGCACCCGCGTCAAAGAGTTGCGGTCAGGATCATGACCGCTGAAGTACGCGATCCTCGTTTCTCCGCCGTCATCGGAGAAACCGTTGAAGTCGAAAAACTCGGCTCGGGATTTCAATTCACCGAAGGGCCGATCTGGCATCACCTTGAGCGACATCTGACGTTTTCGGACATGCCAGGCGATCACATGCGCCGTTGGTGGCCCGATAGCGGGCTTATCGAGACCTTCCGCAAGCCTTCGGATATGGCAAACGGCAATGCCTATGACCGCTTAGGCCGTATGGTGTCGTGCCAGCATGCCACGAGCAGCGTCACCCGGACGGAAGCCGACGGTTCGATAACGACACTGGCCACGCACTTTGAAGGAAAAGAGCTCAACAGTCCCAACGACATCATTGTGAACAGTGATGGCCGTATCTTTTTCACCGATCCAACCTATGGACGCATGCCGGTCTTTGGGGTTGAGCGCGATTGTGAACTGGATTTCCAGGGCGTCTACTCGATGAACGGCGATGGATCGGATCTTCGCTGCCTCGCTGACGATTTCGGGCAGCCGAACGGACTGTGCCTTTCGGTCGATGAGACCACCTTGTTTGTGAACGATACCGACAAGCTTCACATCCGCAGGTTTGACATCGCCGACGATGGTTCGCTGAAGGGCGGTGATGTGTGGGCAAGTCCTGAAGGCGACAAGCCAGGCCATCCCGACGGGATGAAGGTCGATTGCCGCGACAACCTCTATTGCACAGGGCCTGGCGGCGTTCAGGTCTTTGCCCCGGATGCGGCATGCCTTGGCGTGATCCTTGTGCCGGAAATGGTAGCCAACTTCACTTGGGGTGATGACGATATGAGAAGCATCTTCTTTACCGCGTCAACGTCCTTGTATCGATGCAGAACCAACACGCCGGGACTGCATCTGTTTTGACGACCCGGCCAATTGGGAGGTTGGCCGGTTACGAAGCCAGGGTCGAACGATCGACCACACAAAAGGGAGGAATTGACATGCGAACGACTAATATTCTGAGTGCCGGCGTTATTGGCGCGGCGAGCGTGCTGAGTGCCGGAGCGGCCTCTGCAGCGGATGATGAGATCCGGATCGGCGCGCTTTATGCAACATCGGGCGCTTGCCTGATTTTCGGTGAGCTCGCGTTGAAAGGTCACGAGATCCTTGTAGACCGGATCAACGCCGAGGGCGGGCTGAATGGCAAAAAGCTTGTCACCTATCATCGTGACAGCAAGTGCAATCCCGGTGAGGCGACCGCTGCGGCGCGCGACCTGATCGCCAAAGACGGAGTTCATTTTCTGGTAGGCGGCATCTCGTCTTCAGAGGGGCAGGCGATTTCCGAAGTCGCCAAGCAAGAGGGTGTCATCTACATCGCGTCCATCCCCAAAACGACGGAGATGACGGACGAAGAGCACTTCCATCAGCATGTGTTCCGGGCAGCCGCCAATACCAACACGGAAGGCAAGTCTGCGGCGGTGATCGCTGACAAGCTCGGTCTCGACAAGATCTGCACGATGCTGCTCGATTACTCGTACGGTTACGGCCTCGATGAAGCCTTCCGCGAACATCTCGCAGAGATCCGGCCGGAAGCTGAAATCGTCGAGGCGGCTTGGCCAAAATTCGGCACCACGGACTACACACCGTTTATCACCAAGCTGATGGGCGCCGATTGCGACGGGGTTTTCTCCAACATCTGGGGCGGAATTTTCCCAACCTTTGCAAAACAGGCAAAACCTTTCGGTTTCTTTGACCGTTTTCAGTACATTAGCGCCGGCGAAGTCGGGGCGCCCGTGGTGGCTGAACAAATGGGTGACGATATGCCATCGGGGATTTGGACCAACACGTATGAGGCATTCTACTATTCGCCCAACCCCGAGCACGAGGCCTTTGTTGCAGAGCTGCGTGAAGTCCTGGGAACGGAGCATACACCATCGTGGCCATCGACCGGTTACATTGCGGCGCAGTGGTTGGCAGAAGCGGTGAAGGCCGCGGGGACAGATGAAACCGATGCCGTGATTGCGGCGCTGAAGGGGCTGACGATTACCACACCGATCGGCGAGCAGACGATGCGTGCCAGCGATCATCAAGCCAATCGTGGACAGTTCTGGGGGCAGATGGGCGAATCCACGCTCGAGGGGTATCCATACAAGATGCTCAAGAACATCGAATACGTCCCCGCGGATGGATTGATGGACTAGCAATCCTCCCAAACCTTCCGCCTTGGAGTGTACTTCTATCTCCAGGGCGGGGGGTTTTCTGTGATGATCCCGATTGCCTGAGGACCGTGCCCCGATGTTTGACAATCCAATGCTGCTCTTCATTCAGTTTATGAACGGCCTGTCGCTGGGGCTTAACCTGTTCATCATCGCCGCGGGGCTTACACTGATCCTGGGTGTGCTGGGCGTTCTGAATTTTGCGCATGGCGCCTTCTACATGATCGGTGGTTACGCCAGTTACACGCTGGTGAACTGGCTTTCCGGCGTGCCAGGCGGGTTCTGGTTCGCCGCTTTGGGGGCAGCCGGGTTACTTGCACTTGGCGCATGGGGCATTGAGCGGCTGATGCTGAGGCGTCTTTATGGCCGCGACCACGTTTATCAGTTGTTGTTCACCTTTGCGCTGGTGTTGATCATCGGCGATGTCGTGAAGGTGGTTTGGGGCAGCAGCATCCTGTCTGTGTCCTTTCCGCCGGGTCTTGACGGTGCGGTCAATCTCGGGATCGCCTGGTACCCGTCCTACCGGTTGTTGCTCTGCGCGATCGGTGTTGCCGTCGCCGCGGGCCTTTGGTTCTTTGTCAATCGAACACGTGCAGGGCGGTTGGTCCGGGCGGCAAAACAGGACCGAGAAATGTTGCAGGCGCTCGGTATCAATGTCGGACGGATCTACATGCTTGTCTTTGTGGCGGGATCCGCCCTGGCCGGGTTTGGCGGCGCGCTCGCCGCCCCGGCGATTGCGCTGGCTCCGGGGATGGATGCCGAGATCATCGTCGAGTGCTTCATCATTGTTATCATAGGCGGACTTGGCAGTCTTGGTGGCGCCTTTCTCGGAGCCATCATGCTCGGGCTTCTAACGGCCTTTGGCATCTCCTTGTTCCCCGATTTCGAAATTGTCATGGTTTATCTGATGATGGTTCTCGTCCTGCTCATTCGGCCATGGGGGCTCCTGGGCAAACCGCAGGCAGGAGGGTGAGCCATGCACCGCTTGACGACACCCTTTGTTTGCGCGTTTGTTCTGATCGCCTTGGCGCTGGTGCCGCTGACCGGAGACAAGTTCTTCATATATCTCGGCGCAGAGATCATTATCTTCGCACTGTTCGCGCTCAGTTTTAACCTTCTGCTGGGCTATGGCGGGATGTTGAGTTTCGGGCATGCGGCGTATTTCGCCATAGGCGCCTATACATGTGCGATATTCCTGACGACCCTTGAACTGCCATTCCTTGTTGCCTTTCTCGGCGCTGTCGGGTTCAGCGCAGTTGGGGCGGCCATAATCGGCTATTTCTGCGTCAAGCTGACGGAGGTGTATTTCGCAATGCTGACCCTGGCCTTCGGGCAATTGGTTTGGGCGATCGCGTTCAAATGGGTTGGCGTCACCGGCGGAGATACGGGCTTCATCGGTGTTGCTGTGCCGGAGATGCTCAAGGCACCTGCGACCTTCTACTACTTTGCATTGATCATCGTAACGCTGTGTGTCGGCGTGATCTGGATTATCGTGAACTCAGCTTTCGGCTATACGCTCCAGGCCACACGTGAGAACCGCAACCGTGCCGAGTTCATCGGTGTGAATGTTCGGCTCGTGCAGCACGTGACGTTTGTGATTGCCGGTACTTTCGCAGGCGTGGCCGGCGCGCTCTTCACTTTGTTCAACCACTCCGTTTTTGTTGAAAGTGCTTGGTGGTCTGCCTCGGCGGAAGTCCTGATCATGACGATTCTTGGCGGCGTCGGATCGTTTTTCGGCCCGCTTGTCGGGGCCGCTACCTTGATCATTCTTGATCGGATCACAACCGAGTTTACGGTCTATTGGCCAACAGTGCTGGGCATCATTCTTTTGATCGTTCTCTTCTTTTTCCCGGAAGGGCTGATGGGTGTTTTCAAGAAGAAGAAGGGTGGCCGGTCATGAGCCTACTGACGATTACCAATCTTGGGATGAACTTTGACGGCTTCCAGGCATTAAATGCCGTCGACCTCACACTGTCAGAGGGCGAGAAGCATGCGATCATCGGGCCGAACGGGGCCGGCAAGACGACATTTTTCAACTGCATTACGCGGCATCTGAAACCGACGACGGGATCCGTTACTTATTGGGACAGCGAGCTCACGGTGTTGAAGCCGCATCAAATTGTGAAGCTTGGTATCGCGCGGTCGTTCCAGCGCATCAACATTTACCCCGAATTGACGGTGTTTGAGAATGTACAGGTCGCGTTGATCGCGGATCACGGGCAAATCTTCAATATGATACGCCCCGGCGCTTCCCTTTACCGCGATGAAGTCGCGCGGATGCTGGAACTTGTCAGTCTGAGCGATGATGCGGACGCGATGGCCGGCGTTATGTCCTACGGCAAGCAAAAACAACTCGAGCTGGCAGTCGCGCTTGCGTCGGAGCCTGATCTTTTGCTTCTGGACGAGCCGACAGCCGGTATGTCACCGCAAGAGACAATCGACAGCATTACACTGATTGGCAAGATTGCGGAAGCGCGCAAGCTAACGCTGCTCTTTACTGAGCATGACATGAATGTCGTGTTCTCCATCGCCGACCGGCTTTCGGTCCTGCATCATGGAGAGTTGATCGCGACAGGCCGACCTGACGAGATACGGCAAAACCCGGAAGTGCGCCGGATCTATCTTGGGGAGCATGCCGACAATGCTGCTTGAAGTTGACACAATCCGCACATCCTACGGTATTTCCGAAGTGCTCTTCGGCCTGTCATTTCATGTCGCCGAAGGGGAAGTTGTCGGCCTTTTGGGCCGAAACGGAGTCGGTAAGAGCACGACGATGCGATCAATCGTCGGGCTGACACCGCCCCATGCAGGCGAAATACGCTGGCGAGGGAAGCGAATAGACGGGCGCCCCACCTATGACATCGCCCGCAACGGGGTTGGCTTCGTACCGGAAGACCGCCGCATCTTTCCCGAACTGACGGTTTGGGAGAATCTCGACATAGCCCGACGGGCAAGTGCCAGCGGAGAGGGCTGGACGGAAGCTAAAGTCTTTGCACTGTTTCCTGATCTGGAACGCATTCAAGGCCGCAAGGGTGGATTTTTAAGCGGCGGACAGCAGCAGATGCTTGCCATTGCCCGGGCGCTGCTCGGAAATCCCGAGCTGTTGCTTTTGGACGAGCCGTCTGAGGGACTGGCTCCCCTGGTTGTTGCCGACTTACGGGACCAGATTGCAACCCTGAAAGAGCAGGGGCTTTCGGTGGTGCTCGCCGAGCAAAACCTGGACTTCGTCCTGTCACTGAGTGACCGGGTCTACATCCTTGAAAGAGGCGAAATCCGCTTTGAGGGCATGCCCGGGGAAGTCCGCGGCAATAGCGACTTGATTGAACGGTACTTGACCGTCTGACACTGAGATAAGGAGACAGCCATGGCCCACACGATGCCGGACAGCTTTCCCATAGAAATTGATGGCATGGCGATTTCAGCCGCCAAGACAGAGCTGACGGCGCGTCAGCATACGATTGTCATCGATGAGCCTCCTGAGCGAGGCGGCACTGACATTGCCGCAACACCCCTGGAGCATATGCTGTCCTCGTTTTTGGCCTGCACCAATGTCATCACTCAGTTTGTGGCCGTTCAAAAGCGCTTGAAAATCAGAGGTATGTCGATGTCGCTGGTGGGCCATTTCGATACGCGCGGCGTGTTTGAGAAAGCCAGTGTCCGTTGTCCATTCCCGACCATCGAGATGAAGGTCGAGATACAGAGCGATATGAGCCTCGATGAACTTCATGATCTCAAGGCGGCTGTCGCCAGGAGATGCCCTGTCTCCGTGATCCTGAGGGAAGCCGGTTGCCAAATCGAGGATGTGTGGCAGCTTATGCCAAGCACGTGAGCGTAGTCACTCCGGCCGTTGTCGGTGTTTGTTGCTGTCGCGATACAAACCCAATTCCGCGGATATAGGCTGGTTCTGCTTGCCGGACCTTGGGTGAGAGAATGTCACTTTCCGCACGTGCAGCCTCATTCCAAACCCATTGGGCGCAGCCGGAATAACATCCCGTCTTGCCGCAATGTCTGACCGCATTGGCAGTGCGCAAGGCGATCAGCTGTGCGATTTGATCTCCAGGCCGGCAAACCCACCGGTTGTCTGGGGGTGAACGGGATCAAGCGTGCACACCCGATGACTTGACCAGCCGTTCAAGTCCGGAACGGCCGGCCAGGTGCACTTCTCCACGGAATTGCTCGATCCATCCGCGGCGATGAAACTCCGACAGCGTTCTGGAAATCACCTCGCGGGCGGTCCCGAGCTCGGTTGCCAGGACGGCGTGCGTGGCATGCACCACGTTATCCCGGTCGGCAAGTTCCAGAAGGCGCGAGGCAAGGCGTACATCCATCCGCTGGAACACGATGTCGTCGATAAGGGTAAAAAGATCGGTGATCCGACGCGAATAGGCGGTAAATACGAACTCCCGGAAGATCGGTGATTTTGCTACCAGATCATCGAAGGTGAGCCGCGGAATGGCGACGGCCCTGACGTTCGTCTCGGCAATCCCGTCCGCGGAGTAATCCTCAAATGCCAACATGCAGGCGGTGGTCAGAACACAGCTTTCGCCGGCATGTACGCGGTAGAGAAAGACTTCGCGCCCGGTTTCAGATCTTTGCTGCACCCTCACGATGCCGTCCAGCAGGAGCAGCAGATTGTCTGCCGACTGGCCCGGAGCGAAGATCTGGGTTCCGGCCGGCACCGACACGATCCGGCTTCCCGCCTCGAGTTCTGTCCGGATTTCGGCAGGCAGCCTGCCAAGTCCCTTGAACTGATCAATCCATGTTTCTTCCATATCCTCATGTCCTGACTGTATCCTGCCCAGATGGGTGGCGTGGGAAGGCACGCCGTTCATCGTCACGTAGATGTCTGTGCGCTTACAAAGCCTTGGTCGAGAAATACCAGTCCTTGGTCGCGTAGCCTTCCGACATCCGGGTCTCGGCGGCGTCGGCAGTTTGCGGCGGGGGCACGATGACATCCTGGCCGGGCTGCCAATTCTCAGGCGTTGCGACCTTATGCATATCGGATGTTTGCAACGCCTGGACAAGCCGGATGAATTCATCGACCGATCGCCCGTTGGTCATTGGATAATAGACCATGGCCCGCAGAATGCCTTCCGGATCGATCACGAACGTCGCGCGCACGGCTTGTGTGTCCGACGCACCGGGTTGGATCATGCCGAAAGATTGTGCGACGGCCATGTCCAGATCCGCGATGATCGGGAACGGGATTTCGATACCGAAGGTCTCCTTGATGGAGCGGACCCAGGCGATATGCGCATAGTGGCTGTCTATGGACAGGCCCAGCAGCTCCGTGTCGAGTGCGGCAAACTCTTCCGCCCGATTGGCAAATGCGGTGAATTCCGTTGTGCAGACCGGGGTAAAGTCGGCCGGATGCGAGAAGAGGATCAGCCATTTGCCGCGGTAGTCGGCAAGTGTCTTGCGGCCATGAGTGGTCAGCGCGTCGAAATCCGGCGCGGGTTCATTGAGGCTTGGCAGGCCATGTGGCGTGTCTGCGGGGGATATCGCTAGCGTATTCATGTCAAAGCTCCTGAGTTCGGCGATGAAAACAAGATAGTCATGCAATCGTAATCTCTGAAATTGATTGTATCCTCCTTTGTTATTCATTATTCCGATTACGCCATGACAACACTCCGCCAACTCCGTTTCCTGGTCGCCCTGGATGAAACGCAGAATTTCTCGCGGGCGTCCGAACTGTGCCACGTCACGCAATCCACATTGTCGACCGGGTTAAAGGAACTTGAAGAGCGATTGGGCGTCCGGGTGGCCGAGCGTACGAAACAAAGCGTCCTGATGACGCAGGTGGGCAGGGATCTCGCGGCCCGAGCCCGCACTATCCTTGCGGAGGTTCAGGATTTCGAAAACCGTGCGCAACGGGAACAGGTTGCCGGCGCCACAGTGGTTCGACTGGGCACAATTCCGACGGTCGGGCCGTTTTTAATGCCGCGCACCATGCCGATGCTGCGGCGCAGATTTGCCAACACAAAGTTCTATCTGCGTGAAGAGCTGACAGACCAGCTTGTTGAGGGGCTGCTCGAAGGACGGCTTGATCTGCTTTTAATCGCGCTACCGCACCCGTTGCCGCCGCAAATCGAAACGGATGTTCTGTTCTCTGACGGGTACTGGCTCGCCACGCCTCCGGATCACCCCTTGGGTAACTACGAAACTGTCGGCGCGAATGATCTGGTGGACCGGCAATTGCTGTTGCTTGAAAAGGGTCACTGCCTGCAAAGGCATGCGCTTTCAAGTTTTTCCGGCATCAACCTGGATGAGGATCAGAGTTTTTCAGCCACCAGTCTTTCGACGCTTCTGGCCATGGTCGAGGAAGACCTCGGCATGACGCTTCTGCCGAAACTGGCGGTCGATGCCGGCATCACAAAGGGCCATATGCTGCATCTCGGACATGTCGACGGGGCAAGTCCGCGACAGGTCGCGCTGGCGTGGAGAAGAAGCTCGCCAAGCAGGGCGCTTTTCAAAAAAATCGGCGCGATCCTCAAAGAGGCCCGCGCCGATCTGGAAAAGGTGGCAACGTCTGACTGACAGTCGCGGTAAAGCAGCCGGTCAGAAACTCAGCACGCGCGCATCCGGAGCCATCAGCCGCGCGGCCATCTCGGAGGGATTGGCAACGCCGATGCCATCCAGCAGGATTGAAGCATCTTCACCGCGACCTGGAAGGTAAATCGCGCAGACCTCGACACTGGCACCGGTTTTCTCGCGGATCATCTGCATGAGGCCTTGCGGGCTCATATCCCGGGGTGGTTGTCCCGCCGTGGCGGACTCCGGTGCATCGCGCAGTGCCAGGTCGCCCGCCGGGCCGCACAAGAGAATGTGAGCCTGGGCACCTTGCTGCGCGGCCTGCATGGTCAAAACCATGGACATGAGCTGCGTTTGCGGGTCGGGCGATGTCACCACGGTGACGACTTTGGCCGGGCCTTCGGCAAAGGCTGCAACTGTGGAGGCTGCAACGAGAACGGCGGAAATGAGAAGTCTCTTCATTGATGGTCTCCTGGAGGTTTCGGATTTAGTCGGGTTGGCAGATAGCTCCGGCCAGCGCCGCGTATCGGAACGTCGCCGTCGTCAGCGCGGCCAAGGGGAAAGACAGAGCCCAGAACGACATCGCGAAGGGCAGGCGCAGCAGGGCCGGAAGCTGGATCGCCACAAGCGCTGCAAAGAAGACACCGATGTTGAAAAGGACGTTCGCCGTGGCATCCATGGCGCCGCCGTTCAGCTCGATCCACGCCAGAAAGGCGACGGACGGCGGTGCTATGAGGATCACGAGGGTCGGCCGCAGTTTGCCCGGGAGCGGATCGTGAAAGATCAAACGATTGAAGACCAGCGTCAGAAGAACGATCCAGAACAGAACTCCGACAGAGAAAAAATACCAGCTCACGTCATAAAGCCCGAGATGAGCACCGCCGAGCGGCACGATCACGTTGGCGACTGCCGGGATAAACCAGGCCGGCGACAGCATGGCCGGCCCGAAGGGGCGATGAGAAATCCAGGCGGCAACGATCACCAGGGTCAAAAGCGCCTGCACCAGAGCGCCGACACCCCACAAGGCGGCGGAGACCGCTGGCATGGCGGTCTGAAGCAGCAAAGAGAGCAAAAGGATCGAGATGTTCGCAGCGGGAAAGAAGGACAGCTTGACGGGATGGTTCCATTCCCCGGCGACCTACGCCGGAAAGCGCAGCGCCTTCAGAATATATATGGCAGCGATCGACAAGAGAATGATCCCGCCCAAAACGGAAACAACCGTCGAGGCTCCTGCAAACCCGCCGGTCCGAAAGGCAAGGGCAAGCCCGAACACACCCATCGTCACTCCGAAGAAGGTGATGGGAAAATGCGCCAGGCGGGACTTTTCGGCTTCAGCTTCGGCGGACGTCTCACTGGTGTTCATTGCCCGGTCCTTTCTTAGGCATCTATGAGGTCAGGTTTCAGCGGCGCCTTTGGTCCGCTTTGAGCCCAGCAACGACTCCAGCGTGTAGACCATGATCGCCATGCCGATGGCCCCAAGGACGGCAATGCCAATAAAGAGGATGATATCGACCGGTCCGCCGAGATCGGACAACCGGGACTTCGTCATCACCATTACAAACCAGACGGCAAGAACTGCACCGACCGGCATGGACAGTTGGGCAAACAGGAACTTCTTCCAGCTGACCGCCCGGTCGCGAACGAGGACGTAGAGATATCCGAGCGTCACTGCTGCCGCGGCCGCAACCATGGCCCAGAACAGACCGCTGCCGAAGATTTCTTCAAAGACGGCGATGAGGGTTTCGAATGTGAGATCTTTCATGTCTCTTTCTCCTTATGCCCGGCCACGTAGCATGGCGTTATAGGTGGCTTTGAGCGCCACCTCTTTCATCAGCCAACTGATCCACAGTTCTTCGAGCGGGGCGATCACGCCTGGGAAGGACGGGACGAGGTTGTTGTTGTAGTCGAACTCCACCAGCATCGCGCGGCCGATGCGGGTAATCAGCGGGCATGATGTGTAGCCGTCATAGGTCTGTGTGCCCTCCCGGCCTTCGATGGCGGCGACGAGATGGTCCTCGACCACCGGAACCTGCCATTTGACGCTTGCCGCTGTTTTGCCCTTTGGTACGCCGGCGACATCGCCCAGGGCGAAGATCTCGGGATAGCGAAGGTGGTGCAGGGTCTGCCTGTCCGCTTCGACCCAGCCCTGGTCGGTCCAGCGGTCTGCCCAGGCAAGCCCGGACTGGACCACAAACTCAGGCGCGCGTTGCGGTGGAATGACGTGGATGTAGTCGTAGTCGACCACTTCCGTCCCCGTGTCGGTTGCGAATGTCGCGCGTTTTGCACCGGCGTCGATTGCGGTCAATGTGCGCTTCATCATGGTGCCGATGCCACGGTCCCGGAACAGCATGCGTACTTTCTCGGCCACGATCGGCACCCCGAAGAGTGTCGATTGCGGTGCTGCATAGACCATGTTTACGCGACCGGCATTGCCCGCCCGGCGGGCGATGTCGTCAATCAGGAATGCATGTTTGAGCGGCGCGCCCGCGCATTTCATTTCGGTCGCCGGGCGCGTGAAAAGCGCTGTGCCGCCGTCCTGGGTAAAGCGATTTGCAGCCGCCCATGTCCGGGCGGCATATTCGGGGCCGGCGTAAAGCGCGCCGATGCCGTTCTCACCGACCAGGTCAAGACTGAAGCCGTCAATGGCGTCGTGGTCCAGGATCAGTCCTGGTGCGACAACGAGCCAGTCATAACCGAGTGTTTCACCGCTCTCGGTCGAAACAGTCTTGGTTTCGGCATCGACTGCAGCCACGCGCTCGGGCAGCAAGGTGACGCCATCGGGCAACCAGTCCGTGGTTCTTGAAACCACATAGCCGGCCGGTCTCAGTCCCGTCGCGACCAGTGACAAACCGGGCTGGTAGAGATGGTCCCGGCGGGGATCGATCAGCGTGATCCGTGCCCCTTCAAGACGATGCACCAGACGGTTTGCCAAAGCGGTTCCGGCGGCGCCTGCGCCGATAATGACGATCCGGGCAGATGTCCGGACCGGGTTGGCCTTTGCAGTTCTGTGCCGTGCGACAAGCGTTGCGGCCGCGCTGCCAAATGCTGCTGTTTTCAGAAATTGTCGTCTGTCCATTCTTTCCTCCCTCCGGCGGGCGCCGCAGAAAGCGGCGCCCCGCCTATTCGTCATTCGCCCAAAACCGCCGGTGACGGTTCGTCATCCTCTTCGGCGAGCTTGCGGTCGCGCTGAAGTTCGAGCCACATTGCATTCATGACGGCAAAGATCGCGGCAAGGGGAAGGCCAAGCAGCCAGGCGAAATACCACATCGCACTCTCCTTTCTCAGTAAACGGTGTCGGAGTTGCCGGTGACATCTGCCTCGGTGACCTTGCCCCACAATACTTTGTAGACCCAGGCGGTGTAGGCGAGGATCAGCGGCATAAAGATCACCGTGCAGACCAGCATGATGAACAGCGTCTGGTGCGAGGACGATGCGTCCCAGACGGTCAGCGAGCTTTTCGGATCGACGGTTGACGGCAGGATGAAGGGGAACATCGTCAGTCCGACAGACGATATGACGCCGGTGATGCCGAGTTTTGACCACAGAAGCGTTGAAACCTCCCGGCCGGCGCGCAAACCCCGAATGGCAAGCGCCATACCCAGGAACCCCATTCCCGGAGCGACGGCAATCCATGGGCGTTCGGAATAGGCCGTAAGCCAGGTTCCGCCGTGCGTCACTTCGGAATAAAGCGGGTTCGACGGGCCATCTGTGACAATTTCACCGACAATGGCGAACCCGTCGACACCGGTTGCCAACCACAGACCGGCCAGGGCGTAGCCGCCCATCGCGACGAACCCGGCGATGGTGCCGATGCTGCGGGCGCGCGCGGCCACGGCCCCTTCGGACTTGAGGCAGAGCCATGCCGCACCGTGCATCAGCAGCATCGAAAACGACACAATACCGGCGATCAATGCAAACGGCCGCAACAAGCCGATGAACTTGATCAGAAAGTTGCCGTCATAGCGCGACATCAGCATGTCATTGAGGTGGAAGGGCACGCCCAAAAGCACGTTGCCGACCGCGACTCCGAATAGCAGCGCCGGAACGGCACCGCCCGCGAACAGAGCCCAGTCCCAGCTGTTGCGCCATCTCATGCTGTCGCGTTTTGAGCGGTACTTGAAGGCCACGGGCCGCACAATCAAGGCGGCAAGGACGACAAACATGGCAAGGTAGAAGCCGGAAAAACTGACGGCATAGAGCGGTGGCCAGGCGGCAAAGATCGCACCGCCGCCGAGGATGAACCAGACCTGGTTGCCTTCCCAGACGGGTCCGACCGTATTGATCGCAATGCGCCGTTCAACATCCGTCTTGGCGACAAAAGGCAGGAGCGCGCCCACACCCATGTCAAAGCCGTCGGTCAGAGCGAAGCCGATCAGCAGCACCCCAAGGAGTGCCCACCAGATTACGCGCAGGATATCGTAGCTGATAAGGTCGTGGAGGATCATTGCACTTACTCCGCAGGGGTTGCGCTTGGCCCGGGGACACCGGCATCGACCGCCGAGGCGGCGCGGGCACCGGCCGGTGCAAAGGGGCCGTTCCCGTCATGGGTGCGCAGACGATGTTCGTGACGCGCTTCCCAGGCGTCGGTTTCAGCCACGTCCTGGAAGGGGCCCTTGCGAATGTATTTCAGCATCAGGCCCATCTCGACGATGAAGAGGATCGTGTAGAAGATCATGAAGCCCGCAAGGGTGATCAGAAGGTCCTGAACACTCAGGTGGCTGACCGAGAGAGCCGTGGGCAGGACACCATCCACGGTCCAGGGCTGGCGGCCGAATTCAGCAACGAACCAACCCAATTCAGCGGCAATCCAGGGTGTCGGAATTGCAAAGACGGCAGCCCAGAGCGCCCAGCGCGGATAAGTCTGCCTCTTGAATGATGAGCGGTAGAAGAAATAGGCCATCACGCCGATGAAGGCGAAGCCGAGACCCACCATGATCCGGAAGGCCCAGAACAGCGGCCATACGGTCGGGATGGTATCCTCGGCGGCCTGTGCGATCTGCTCCAGCGTCGCATTGCGCGGATCATCCACATAGCGCAGCAGAAGATAGGCAAAGCCCAGATCGGCTGAATGCTCTTCAAATGTCGCGCGAACCTCTGCCGGTGTCGCATCGCGCTGATCGCGGATCGTCTGAAGGGCGTCGTAGGCGATGATGCCGCGTTCGACGCGGGCACGCCCTTCTTCCACCAACTCTTCAATACCGGGAATTTCCTGTGTCAGCGAACGGGTTCCGATCAGGCCCATCGCCCAGGGGATTTCGATGGCGTAATGTGTCTCGCGTGCATCCTGATCCGGAAAGCCGACCACGGTGAAGGGTGCCGGCGCGGCGTGGGTGTCCCACATGCCCTCGATGGCTGCGAGTTTCATGCGTTGGGTGTGGCTGGCCGAATAGCCGGATTCGTCGCCAAGAACGACCACGGAGAGGGCAGCGGCCAATCCGAACGACGCCGCGATTGTCATCGACCGGCGGGCAAGCTCCACGTGTCGGTCCTTGAGAAGATACCAGGCCGAAACGCCAAGGACGAAGATTGCGGCGGTCACATAGCCTGCCGATACGGTGTGCACGAATTTCGCCTGTGCGACCTCATTGAAGAGCACGTCGAAAAACGACGTCATCTCCATGCGCATCGTATCGGGATTGAATTGCGCGCCCACCGGGTTCTGCATCCAGCCGTTCGCGATCAGGATCCAGAGCGCGGAGAAGTTGGAGCCAATCGCCACCAGCCAGGTAACGACGAGGTGCTGAACACGGCTCAGCTTGTCCCATCCGAAGAAGAAGAGGCCGACAAAGGTCGCCTCGAGGAAGAAGGCCATCAACCCTTCGATGGCAAGCGGTGCGCCGAAGATGTCGCCCACATAGTGGCTGTAGTAACTCCAGTTCATCCCGAACTGGAATTCCATGGTGATCCCGGTGGCAACACCGAGTACGAAGTTGATCCCGAACAGCGTGCCCCAGAACTTTGTCATTTGCCGCCAGACCGGTCGACCGGTCATGACGTAGACGGTCTCCATGATCGCAACGATGACCGACAGGCCAAGCGTCAGCGGCACAAAAAGAAAATGGTACATGGCTGTCATCGCGAATTGCAGACGCGACAGTTCGACGACATCGAGCTCCATTGGACGCCCTCCTTGGGTTTGCGCAGGGTTCCGGCCGGGTCGATCACGGGCCGAGTCGGGCTCCACAGCGCTTCAGGAGGCGGTGTACATCTGCATCCCCGGTAACTTCGGTGACATCGTCACCAAGTCATGATGTCAGTCGGACGCAGATATCGAAGACCTGATGATCCGCACCACGATGCATGGCGACCACGACAAGCGTGTCCGGAAGCGCTTGCCGTAACCCGGTCAAAACGGAATCCGCGATGGTTGCGTCGAGACCTTCAGTTGGTTCGTCCAGTAGCAAAATCTGGGGCTTTTTCAACAGGATACGGGCCAATGCCAGCCGTCGCGCCTGTCCCCCCGACAAGCCCGCTCCGGCTTCGCCAAGCTGTGTGTCCAGGCCATCGCGGCCGTGAAGGTCGTGTGCCAGATGGACGGTATCGAGGGCCGCCAATAATGCGTCGTCGGTGAAATCGCCTGCGAGTGACAAGTTGTCACGGACGGTGCCGGCGATCAGCGCGCTGCGCTGAGGCAGGACAGCGAGCATTTTTCGCAAGGATGCCTCGGACCATGCGCTTGGCGGTATTCCCCTGATGAAAATGCCACGGTCGTCGTCAAGACCGGCGATCTGCATCAACAAGGTGGATTTGCCAACACCCGACGGCCCGGTCACGACAACCGCCTGACCCGCTTCCAGTTCGATCTTGAGATCGTCCCTCTCCACCGCTAGCAGCGGCCCGGCGGCGGTATGCAGCTTGCCTGAAGCCGTTGGCTCATTGGCTGCCTGCGGGACCACACGCCGTGCCGCGCCAACCATACGGCCAAGGTCGCAGAACCCTCGCAGGAGAGGCATAAGGGCCTCGGCAAGCGTCAGGGAGACAAACAGCCCGATAACCGCTTTCGCCGGTCCGATATCGCCGGCCCCGAGCAATCGGGCGCCCATCAGAAATGCGCCCATGGCGACCAGCGCCACCAGAAGGGAAAACACAAAGCCGGCGTTTCGTTGCGCCACGTCCAGGCTTCGTGCCGCATCCCGTGCCTGTTCATCAAGCGCGCGCAGATGGCTTTCCTTGCGCGGAAGTTGCGCGGCCAGGATCAGCGCCTCGCGATCCCGGATCGTGTCTATGACACCGCGGCGCAGGAGCTGACCGGCCTCTTCTGCAGCGGCCGACGGCGCAATGGTCCGGCGCACAAGAAAGGCAAGTGTCAAAGCCGCCACGGGCACATAGCCGGCAAGGACGATTGTTGCGACGGGCCAGCCAATCAGCCATGTGAGCACCAAAAAGACCAGGCCATGTGTCACGAGGGCGGCCGAAACCGGCAGCGCCAGTCTCAGGATCAGACCGTCCAATGCGTCTACGTCGGAGATAATCCGGGTCAGCGCGCCCTCGCTACGCAGTCCCGACAACTCTTTTGCATTGCCTTTTGCATATCCGCGCAAGAGCACGACGCGCAGCACGGCCAACGCCCGGAGCGTCGCGTCATGGGTCAACAACCGCTCTCCGTAGCGCGCTGCCGCGCGACCCAGGGCAAGGAACCTGACGCCCGCAGAAGGGCGGAACACGTCGAAGGCGATGCCAATCCCGGCCAGCCCGGCCAAACCGGTCGCGGTGATGAACCAGCCCGACAGACCGAGAAGCGCGGCCCCCATCGCCAACACGACAACAGACAATGCCGCGCCCCGCGCCATCGCCCATCTGTCAGCGTTTAAAAGCAAGATCACGATGCGGAGCACCGGCTTCATGACCGAAGCTCCACTTGAGTATCCATGGCGGCAGCCAGGTCGGGATCGTGGGTTGCCACGATAATGGTCCGTCCGTCCTGCTTAAGCCTTTGCAACGCGCTGGTGATCCGGTGTGCCGTTTTGCGGTCAAGGTCGGCTGTGGGTTCGTCGGCGAGGATAAGATCGGCGCCGGTGAAAATGGCGCGCGCAAGAAGCAGCCTGCGCGCTTCGCCCCCCGAGACACCGCCGCCGGTTTCACCGAGGCGTGTCTCCAACCCATGCGGGAGCTGCTTGACGACATCAGCGGCGTCAGCCAGCCGGAGCGCAGGCCATGGATCGCGGCCGCTCTGCCGCGTGTCCAGCCAGTCTGCGAGCGTTTCATCCGGAAAATGCGGGCGCTGGGGCATCATGGCAATGCGGGCGCGCCATGCATCGGCCGTGTCCTCATTCAGTCTGTGTCCGCAGACATCGATTTTTCCGTCAACCAAAGGCACCAATCCGGCGATCGCCGCCAGTGCTGTCGTCTTGCCGGCGCCGCTCGCCCCGGTGAGCGCCAGCGTGCCGCCTTGGCCTACAGCGCAATCGGCGAGCCGCACCGGTCGGCTGCCAAGCCTGGCAACGGCGCCCGCGACCGACACGCTGACGGGACCGTCGAGTTGGTCGGACGGCAGACCCGTGCCGATAAAGGAGACACGGTCTGCTGCATCCAGTGCGTCCAGTTCCGCAACCACAGAGTAGCCCGCCGCCCGGTCGTGCCAGGCGGCGGCGAGCTCCCGCATCGGCTGGAAGAATTCCGGCGCGATAAGCATCAGGAACAGGCCTTGCCCGAGGCTCAGGCCGCCGCCCCAGGACCCGAAACCGATTTCTCCCAGGAGCGTAAACCCGACAAAAACGGCAACCATCGCCACGCCCAGGGCTGAAAACAACTCAAGCACTGTTGATGACAGGAACGCGATGCGCAGAACCGCCATGGTTCGTGCCCGAAGGTTCTCGGCCCGGACGCCGAAATCTTCCGCGGCCCGGTCGGTTGCTCCCAGAAGCCTGATATCGAGCAATGCGGACAACCGATCCATCACCATGTCGTTCATCGTGCCGATCTCATCCATCTGGCGTTTTGAGGCGTCTTCCGCCGCCATCCCAACCAGTGCCATGAAGACCGGGATCAGCGGGCCTGCAATGAGGAGCGTCAGCCCCACGACCCAAGACTGTGAAAATGCAAGGACAAGCAGAAGCAGCGGCAGGATCGACACGCGTATCATCGCGACGTGGTACCGCGTGATCCAGGGCTGCAAGAGCGGCAGCTTTTGAACGATGAGCGATGCGATCGATGCAGACCCGGCATCCGTCGGGGACCGGGCTTCACGCGCGATCAGCGCCGCCCGTTCGCGAGCGATGGTCTGATCGGCCGCTTCGAACAACAGCGCAGCAGCGCGATGCTCAAGCCCTGCCCGCAGAAGAGCACATACGACAAACACAGCCGCCGCGAGCCCCGTGGGCCCGATCGGCGGAACACCCTTTGCCCATGCCGAAACCGCCCACGCAATGGCAGCCGCCTGTGCCGGCCAAAGCACCCCGGCAGAGACCGAAAGCCAGCCCGCGATTGTGAGGTTTTTCGCTACCGGGGCAATGATGCGCTGTTTGGCTCTCTGTCTGGATTGTGACGCCGTATCGGTTTTCCCGTTTTCCATGTCACTGTGGCCGCTTGTGTCCCGATGCCCGGCTGCTGTGGTTTTCCGAAAGACCGGTGTCAGGGCTGCAAGCCGAAAAGCTGCCCGTCGACAAGCGCGCCAGAGCCTCCGGAGCGCCAAGTCTGATGCGCCCGCGCTCTTGCACGATCCAGCCTTTCACGGCGAAACTCCTCAGCTTTCGAGACACGACTTCCCTGGCTGTCAAAAGGTCGTCGGCAATCTCCAGATGTGTCGCGACAACCTGGCCGGAATGCGCGTGGTTCAAAAGCCAATCCGCGATTCGCTGGTCGAGGCTGACCACGTTCCTGGAGGATATGCGTGCAAAGAAGGTTGGCAGGCGATTGGCGTGTGTTGCAAACAACGCCTGCCGAAACGCCATCTGTCCATGGACCAGCAAGACGAGGCTCGTCGGATGCAGTTCGATCCATCTGCAAGGCGCCGTGGATGCAGCGCGAACTGCAATTTGCCGGTCTGACAGTATGGCTGCAGTCACAGGCATGCAGTCCTGCCCCTCAATTGCCCTGCATTCAGCCCACGGAACGTGCCTGCCCCTGGTGCGGAAGTGAACTGTCAACCGACCGGAGATCAGCAGGATGAACGCCTTGGGGTGGCCTTGCCACCGGAACGCCGTCTGACCCTCGCCGGCATGACGCACGACACCACCGGCATCAAGGACGGCCTGCTGTAGGGAGAAGCATTTGTTCGCTGTTGCGTCAGATCTCATCCGCGCCTCCATTTTGCCCTGGCCCTGAGAGCCCGGCTGTCGGCGGGTTGGCAATCAAAGGTCTTCAAGGCGATTCTCCACAGATCGTGGAGATGAGGTGCCACAGACTGGTCTGATGCGACGGTGACTTGGTCACAGAGCCGGGTGTGGCGGCTGGTCTGACCCCGCGGACAGATGCATGAACCCGACAAGACTTTTGACTGCCGGAGGCTGCATCCGTTCGGTGGCGTCAAGCAATTCAGGGTGACGGAATGGCGATTTAGGAAGCGTTGCGACATTCGCCGATCGCAATGCGTGCTGAACTCAACTCCCTATTGAAGGCCGGTTGCTCACCATCAGCAGTCGGGATGCATCTTAAGTCGTGTTACCCAAAACCAGATTGGTTGGAACGGTAATGACGGGTTCGACCGGTTTGTCGTCCATCAAACTCAAAACGCAGTTCGATGCCGTCTGACCGACTCCGAACCGGTCCACGTCAATGGTTGTCAGATGCGTGCGCACCGATTGCGCCAGTGACGTTCCGTTGAATCCTGCGGCTGCGATTCTGTCCGGAACTTCAAAGCCCTGTGCGTGCAACCAGGACAATCCGCCCATGGCCATCGCATCGTTCAGATAGAAAATTGCATCGCAATCCGGTGCGTCCTCAATGAGCCGCTTGGTAAGCTCTCTTCCTGAAGCCGCCTGTCGCGGAAGCGCGTCGTCATGCACCTGTTTCACTTCTATTCCGGCGCCGTGCATAACCTCGACAAAGCCGGAAAGCCTGCGTCCGGCCAAGATGTCTTTGTTGAGTTCGGCCCCAACATAGGCGGGCCGTTGAAACCCGCGCGCCAGAAAATGTTCCGCTATTTTTTGCCCCGCTTCGCAATGGGACGGACCAACTGAGCAGTCGACGCCCTGGCCCTTGATGTCCCAGATTTCGATGACAGGACAACCCCAGTTGCGCAACAGGCTGCGGGACTGTTCAAGCCGTTCAAGACCGCCATATATGATAAAGGCGGCGGGCTGGAGAGACAGAATCGTGCTGATCGCTTCAACCTCGACATTCGGATCATAAAGCGACTCACCAACAAATGTGGTCAGCCCGCGGGGCCGGAGCACCGAGTTCATTCCACTTACCATCTCTCCAAAGATCACGTCACTTAAGGAAGGCAGGACCACGCCCACCAGATTGCTTGTCCTTGAGCTTAGAGAGCCGGCCAGCTTGTTTGGTACGTAGCCCAGTTCCTGAACGGCATCCCTGATCTTTTTCTGGGTCTTTTCAGAAATGCTGCCACGGCCGCGCAGGACTTTCGAAACTGTCATCGAGCTCACGCCAACATGGTTGGCCACATCAACCAAGGTAACCTTTGACAGTTTCATTTGCTCGTTTTCGTCCGCCATTTTCCCCTGCCTGCCTACCTAGGCAGATATCTTGAAAGGCAACAACCGGCAAACAGGCCGGGTGGCCTACAAATATATTTCCGATGATAGCGCTCAAAACAATGTTTGCATCGAATGATGTGACATCTCCTTAAAGCCGATGGCGAAATTAAAGGGGAAAGACCCGGGCGGTGACCTGCGGAGCAATGCCGTTCGATGCGGGCGGAATTCTCCCTGTTTTTGTTTTCCGGATCGGACGGTTGCCGGTCGACCGGACGGCCCGGCTCGCCGAAAACCTTCTCGTTCCTGTTGGCTGTGTGGTTCCCCAACGCTCGTCAAATCGGAATAGGCTAAGCAACGCAACGCTGGCAAATGACATCCTTGACAGGTCTTTGGGTTATCGATAACCTTATTATCTGGTTGGGAGGCCTGACTTGCAAGTCTTTCTTAGAAAATTCTGGTCCGGAGTGGACGCTGCCATCGCGCTTGTGCTGATCGTCATGATTGCGATGGTGTTTGCGAATGTGGTGCTGCGTTACGGGTTTTCGTCCGGGATTCGTGAGGCAATCGAACTCTCGCGGCTTGGTTTGGTCTGGCTCGTCATGGTCGGCGCGGCGGTTGTGCTAAGGCGCAGCGAACATCTCGCCGTACATGAGATTATTCTGCTGCTGCCAAAGCCAATCACGCTGTTTCTGAGGCGCCTGGCTTACTGTGTCATCCTCGTTTCGGTACTGATGCTGTTCTGGGGGACCTGGAAACAAACTGCCGCGAACTGGCAGAATATTTCTCCGCTGACGGGGCTGCCTTCCGGTCTTTTCTATCTCGCCGGGGTGGTGTCTTCGTTCATGATGAGTGCGATTGCGATTGTCCGGATCATCAACCCGGATGCGCGCCTTGACGGGGGCATTGACGATGATCTGGCGCGTCAGGAGTTTGACGCGTGACACTTGTTATATTCCTGTCCGTCCTGATTGTCGGAATCCTCCTGGGCCTGCCCGTTGCGTTCTCGCTGTTGCTCTCCGCCATGGCGCTGATGCTCCACATGGACATGTTCAGCTCCGACATCATGGCGCAATCCCTGATAAACGGCGTCAATAGCTTTCCACTCCTGGCAATCCCCTTTTTCCTTGTTGCGGGAGAGGTCATGTCCGTTGGCGGATTGTCCCAGCGCATCGTTCGTCTTGCGACGGCGATGCTGGGCCACCGGCGTGGCGGGCTTGGATATGTGGGCATATTCACCGCCGTTCTTATCGCGGGTCTGTCCGGTTCGGCCGTTGCCGATGCCGCGGCGCTGGTCTCCATCATCTACCCCATGATGAAAAAGGCCGGTTATCCCGAAGGCCGCTCGCTCGGCCTGCTTGCCTCGGGCGGGATCATCGCACCGGTCATACCACCGTCCTTGCCGCTGATCCTGATCGGCGTTGCTGGGGGTATCTCAATCAAAAACCTGTTTCTCGGCGGTATCGCACCGGGTCTCATGATGGGGATAACTCTCGTCATTTTGTGGAATATCCTGATGCGCCGGGAGGACCTTGAGGTGCTGCCAAAGGCAACCGCGGCGGAAAGGCTCACGGCCTTCCGCGAGGGTTTTTGGGCCCTGCTGTTGCCGATCATAATCATTGGCGGCATTCGGTTTGGCGTGTTTACGCCCACGGAGGCGGCTGTTGTCGCTGCTGTCTACGCGATCATCGTCTCTACGGTCATCTACCGTGAACTGAACTGGCAACGGTTTTACGGGGTTCTGGTATCGGCGGGCCGGTCGACGGCCATGGTCATGTTCCTTGTCGGATGCGCCATGGTCGCAGCGTGGCTTATCACAATTGCTCAACTGCCGCAGCAGCTGGCGGATTTGCTTGGCCCGCTGATCGATCAACCGCGCCTTTTGATGCTCGTGATCATGATCTTTGTCCTGGCGATCGGCATGGTCATGGATCTTGCGCCAACGGTTCTGATCCTCGTGCCGCTGCTTATGCCGATCGTCCGCGAAGCGGAGATTAACGAGGTCTACTTCGGCCTGATGTTCATCATCAACACATCGATCGGTCTGATAACGCCGCCGGTTGGAAATGTTTTGAATGTGGTGTGTGGCGCCAGCCGCGTGCCTCTGTCTCGAGCCGTGACGGGAACAGCCCCGTTCATTCTGGCTTATCTGATGCTTCTTGGGCTCTTCATTGCCTTTCCGAGCATCATCATCATTCCGATGGAATTCTTCATCGGGAAATAACTTTATTGGAGGAACCCTTATGAAAGTGAAACATATTCTAGCTGCACTTTGCGCCATGGCCGCCTTGACGACACCGCTGGCCGCCGAAACCACGCTGCGTTTTGCCCACCCGACGCCTGAAGCGGATATTCAGCACAAGATGGCCGAGTTTTTCGCCGCAGAGCTGGCTGAGCGCAGCGGCGGAGAACTGAATGTGCAAATCTTTCCCGGCGGCCAGCTTGGGTCGGACGCTCAAGCCATTGACGGCACCCGTTCCGGCACCATCGATATCACGATTGCCGGGCTGAACAACTATACGGGTCTCGTGCCGGAGGCTGCGGCTTTCACCTTACCCTTTATGTTCCCGACCCGCGAAACGGCCTATCGCGTATTGGATGGCGATGTCGGACAGGGCGTTGGAAAAAACCTGGAAGAATTTGGTCTGGTGCTTCTGGGTTATCCGGAAAACGGCTTCCGGAATATGACGAACAACACCGGCCCCATCCGCGTACCGGCTGATGTCGAAGGGCTTCAGATGCGCGTCAACAACTCCCAGGCCTTGTCCGATATGTTTCAGGCTCTCGGTGCAAATCCGATCCAGCTTGACGTAAACGAGCTTTACACATCGCTCGAAACCGGAGTGGTCAACGCGCAGGACCACCCGGTTCCGGTCACACTTTCATTCCGTTTTTATGAGGTGCAGGATTACCTGTCGCTGACCCGTCACGCCTACTCTCCTCTTGGATGGGTCATGAACAAAGCCAAATTCGACAAGCTCTCACCTGAGATGCAGTCAACGCTTATGGAGGTTGCGGCGGAATCGGTCGCCCACCAGCGTGGCCTTGCGGTCGAAGGTGAGGACGCAATGCTGGCTCAACTGAGTGAACATCTTCAGATCAATGACGATGTCGACGGCGCCGCGTTCCAGGCAGCGGTACGCCCTGCTTGGGACGGCTTTGTTTCCGAGCATGGCGACACGCTGATCAATGCGATTCTGGAAGCTTCATCAAAATAGTCGTCCTTTCTCAAGCGACGACTGAGCTGACATGGTTGGGTGCGAGAGCACCCGGCCATCTTCTTTGCCGAAACCCTCAAATTTCCCCCACAGCCCGCAAGCCGGTCACGGGAACCGCCTCAATGATCAAACGATTCGCAATCTTCGAAGGCCACATCCCCGCGGACCGCCGCAAGGCGTTCCAACAAGCGGTCGTGGAGCGGCTGCTTCCGGCGGTCCGCAAGTTGCCCGGCGTCAACTCGGTTGCCGCCAATTTCAGCTTTGAGCGGGATGAGGGCGCACCGGAGATCGCGTTGATCCTTACGACAACCTACCGGACCTACGATACGTTGAAAACGGCCCTGGAAGGCCCGCAACGTAAAGACGCGCAACGGGTGACGGAGCAAATCTTTTCGGAGTTTGCCGAGTGTCGCATACACCACCACCTGACCAAAACGCTTCCCCATTCGTGACGAGAGTTCACTCGGGTCGAGGCGCGTTGCGGTGTCAATTTTACATGGCGTTCGGCAACATCAGGGCGGTATCGGGTACGATGACGAGGATGATCAGGGCGATCGGCACGGCGAGCCAGAGTGCGGCATACTTGCTACTTCCTGCCAGTTCACCCGTGGCGATATTCAATCTCTGACAACTCACGCGCCCTCTCACGTGCATCTATCAGGCAATTCTTTACGAGCTGCGACAACACGCCGTTCGCTTCCAATGACTTTAGGCCCGCCTCAGTGGTCCCCTCTTGGCTGGTGACACGGTTGCGAAGCTCACTCGCGCCCGGAAGGTCGGTATCAGCCAGCATCGCCGCTGCACCAACCATCACCTGAGTTACAATTGAATCAGCAATGTCTTGATGAATATCGAGATGCGCGCAGTTGGCGGCAAGATGTTCCACAAACTGGAAAAAGTAGGCGGGGCCGCTTCCAGCGATCGCTGTAAAGGAATCTATCTGCTGCTCGTCAATGCAAAATGACTTGCCGAGCTTGTCGTAAACGGATGTCAGGTTTTGAACCATGGCCTCAGAAACACCGTTAGCAATTGCGATTCCGATTGTTCCGCTGTTGAGCGCAACAGCCAGATTTGGCATGGCGCGGGCAACAACGACGGTGTCGGAGACGAGACCATTCAGTGTTGTCAGGCGAACACCGGCGGCGACCGATGTTACGATGTCTCCCGGGTTAAGCAGTTGCGCATGTGCTTCGAGAACCGAGGCGACATATTGAGGTTTGACCGCCAATACGACCATCTTTGATTGCCCGGTATCGCGAAGCAGAAAATCCGCGCTGCCGCAGCAAAGATCCGCGTTCAGATCCGCTACCGCAATGGAGTTCTCCGGTACACCTGCATTTATCCATCCGTCGTACATCGCCCGGCCCATCGCGCCGCCGCCGATTATCACGATGCCCATTGGCGTCCTTTCCCTCCCGATACACCACGCTGGATTAGATCGCGGACGTCTTTAACAGACCTGCAACCGCATTGGATCATTGCGTTTTCCAGGTCTCGCTTGAGGATGTTCAGAGCCTCTTGAGCGCCGTGTTTGACGTCCGCGGCGACCCCGTAGATGAAGGGTCTTCCCAAGAAGACAAAGTCAGCACCCTGGTGTATGGCCCGCATGACATCAAGACCGGACCTCACGCCTCCATCCACGAACACCGGCAACTCGTTTCCTACCGCGCTTCGGATTATCGGCAACTGCTCAAGGGACGAGGGCGCCGCGTCAAACTGGCGGCCCCCATGGTTTGACACCCATACCGCATCCACACCGGATAAAACTGCCTGCTTGGCATCTGCCGGCGACAAAACACCTTTCATTACGATTGGGCCTTTCCAACGCGCTCGAATTTCCGCGACGTAATTCCAATCCAGAGTACCTCCCAGTTCTTCTGCAAAGAACTGGGACTGATTGCGCATTTTGTCCTTGGGAACGTACTTTTCCAGCGTCAGAAACCTTGGCTCTCCTCTTAGAAGTGTAGAAATTGCCCATACCGGCTTGGACACAATACTCAGCCAGAATGCCAGGCCCTTGCGTGGCGGAACTGAAAGTCCGGCCCTTTTTTGTCGCTCTCTGACACTTGGAATAGGCACGTCAACTGTCAGAACGAGTGCTTTAAAACCCAAAGCGCTCGCCTGATCGATCATCACATCGCGGATGTTGCGGTCTCGTGTTGGATACAACTGAAACCAACCAAATGAACCACATTCTGATGCGATGGATTCCATCGTTTCAGCCGCGAGTGAACTCATGCAAAATGGAATGCCGGAAAGGCGTGCCAATTCTGCAAGACGAAGTTCCGCACCCGGCCAGACAAGGCTTGCCATGCCAACCGGCGCGATACCGATGGGTAGCTCAAAATCTTGCTCAAACACTCGCGTCTTAACGTCAGGGCAAACATGGCCGGCTAGGAAGCGCGGTTCGAGTTTGATATCAGCAAAAGCTCTCAAGTTGGCCTCAACCGTCTCTTCACGGCCGGTTCCGCATTCGAGGTATTCCATAGAAAAATGGGGAACTTTTTTTGTCGCGCGCTTTTGCAAATCCGAGATGCACGGAAAGCGTTCTCTTACCTTAAATATTTGTTTTTTCTCCATTTATCACCTTGGAGCTGCCGATCATAAACTCGGGATTGATTTTGTATCTCATTCAGTATACTAATTGCATACTGAAATTTTGTAAAGTTTGCATACAACGATGAAATCGATGTTTGTCCGAGACGGCGAAGCTGAGGAGGGACGCAGTGTCTCAAGGTAAAAAGGCGAGCAGCGACGTCTACGATCGCTTGCGTACGGACATTTTGCGCATGCATCTCATGCCTGGCGACTATGTGGATGAAGCCAGCCTCGGGGAACGATACGGTATTTCGAGAACGCCTATCCGCGAGGCTCTTATTCGCCTTTCTGCAGATGGGCTGATTACATTTGGTGAAAAACGCGGCGCGCGCATCAGCTTTCTGCTGCTGCCGGATTTGCCGCGATATATGGAGGCATTGGATCTCCATAGGAGAACAGCCTGTCGTCTGGCCGCCATGCGGCGTCATGACCCGGAGATCCCACTCATCGCCGCTTCCCTCGAGGCCTTCAAGGCTCAGGGTAGTGCCGAGGGTGTAGGAAACGACGACATGAGTGCTGCTGTTGCTGACAGGGAAATGAAGCTCTACGAGCAGATCTCCGATGCGGGACATAACGCTTACATGGCCGATGGATTTGGCAAGGTCCTTCTTGTCGGATTGAGGATGATGCGTCTGCCCTATGCATATTCCCCCCGAAATGGACTGACCGTTAAAGAGTATCTGCAGCGGGTGTTTGAGGCGCACGACACCCTGTTTCAAGCCATCAGTGATCGCGACGGAGAACGGGCAGAACGGGTCGCTGGTGCTCTCCATAGCCTTTTGGTCAAGCGTCTGCGGGAGTTCAATGAAGAGAATTTGCTCTCTGATGTTTCGGTATCAGTGAAGCAAGAGTCTATCCAAAGTGAGAGTGAATGAGATGCTGATTGCGGCGAATCTTAGAGGCGTTATGACCGCACTTGTGACCCCGTTTGATAAACACAGTGATGTCGATGAGGGTGCATTGCGAGCACTTTGTCGAAGGCAGAAACAGGCTGGTGTGGGTGGCTTTGTCCCGGTCGGAGGTACCGGTGAGTATCCAGCATTGTCAAATGCCGAGCGCGCGCGGGTTGTCGAGATTGTTTCTCACGAGGCGTCGGGCAGTATCCCTGTATTGGCGGGTGTACTGCCAGCGGGATTTGAGGACGCGGTGGAGATCGGGAGATTGCTGCGAGATGCGGGGGCCGATGCGCTTATGCTGCTGACGCCGCACTATGCACCAGCCACCCAGGCTGGGATTGCAGAATACTATCGGCGCTACCGAGACGAGCTTCAGTGTCCAATCGTTCTTTATGAAATTCCAGGGAAAACCAATGTTGCGATGAGGGCGGAAACGATCGCCTCATTGGCGGAAGACGGAACGATCATCGGCATGAAGTATTCGAGCTATGATATGGCCGAGTTCATTCGTGTTGCGTCCGCTGTGCCTGATGAGTTTGCACTCCTCAGTGGCGAAGAGCCGCTGTTTGCGTCCCATCTGGCAGCCGGAGCAAAGGGCGGCATTCTCACCACGGTAAATGCTTTTCCTGAAATATGGGTGAGTATCTATAACAAGGTCGTGGTGGAGCATGATCTGCAAGGCGCCCTGAAAATCCAGGCGCAGCTGGACCCTCTGATTCAGGCCGCATTCTCGGAGACAAACCCCGGCCCACTAAAGTCCATTCTCGAAGAGGTCGGTTTTTCCTGTGGCAAACCCAGATTGCCGCTGTATCCGCCTGCAGGTGAAAACCTCCGGACCATAGCAAGCGCCGTGCGAGGCACCTTTGAAAAGTTCGGTTGTAGTTCGGCTCAAAGGGTTGAAAACGCATGACGCCGGTTTCCAACGATACACCGCCCGGCCGTTCTGCTGGTCCTTCCGGCGTTTTGCTGACGAATGGCCAGCTGATTGACGGTATTGAAGATCAAGCTGTCGACGGTTGCCATGTATATGTCGAAAATGGCGTCATCAAAGCGGTTGGAAAGGAGGCCTTGTCTTCTGCCGCAGAGCTTAAGATTGACCTGAAGGGCAAGTTCATTTTACCGGGTCTAATCGACTGTCATGTTCATGTAATCGCCACCACCGTCAGGCTTGCCGAAAATGCGCTTCAGTCGGACTCTCTGATCACAGCAAAATCCATCAGCATCTTAAAGGGAATGCTTGAAAGGGGCTTCACAACCGTGCGGGATGCCGGTGGAGCTGATTTCGGCCTACAGCAGGCCGTTGAGCACGGTTATATCGATGGGCCCAGATTGGTCATAAGCGGCAAAGCATTGTCACAGACAGGTGGTCATTCTGATTTTCGAGGCCGATACGACACAAGGTCGTCCGAGTGGTTCGCCACTCGACTGGGTGCACTTGGATATGCCGTGGATGGTGTTGAAAACCTGCGGTGCGCCATTCGCCAGCAGATCAAGGGCGGCGCAAATTTTGTGAAACTGATGGTCAATGGCGGTGTCGCCTCTCCGACGGACCCGATCAATTTCCTCGGGTTCGCTGAAGACGAGATTCGAGCAGCCGTTGAAGAAGCTGAAATGGCGCAAACTTATGTTGCGGGTCATTTGTACACTGCCGAGGCCATCAAGCGCGCAATACGATGCGGCTTGCGCAGTGTTGAACATGCGACACTTGTCGATGATGAAGGCGCAAACCTGATCCGACAATACAACGCTGTGGCAGTTCCCACCCTGATCATTTTTGAAGCGCTTCACCGCCACGGCCAGGCTCTGGGTTTCCCCGATGAAGCGATCGCAAAAATTGACTCGGTGAGACTACCGGGACTGACGTCGTTGGAAACGTTGAAGAAGGCGGGTGTGACGATGGGCTTTGGCTCGGATCTGTTGGGAGAACTGCATGATCTTCAGTCAGAAGAGTTTTTGCTAAGGTCTGAAGTCTTGTCAGCACAAGAAATCATCCGGTCTGCGACCTTGGACGCTGCGAAAGTCTTGCAGATGGAAGACGAAATTGGCTGCGTGCAAATCGGTGCGAACGCAGATCTCCTTGTTATGGATGAGGATCCTTTGCTCGATATCACCGCATTGAACAAACAAGGACGGAACATGCCGCTCATCATGAAGGGCGGCAAGTTTTACAAGAACATGCTGAATTAGCATGAAAATCGTTCGGACACTTTTGCACAAGCATCCGAACGACCTCAATTGGCCTCACCTGCGACGTGAGGCTGCGAACACAACGATCCCCGGGAGGTATCAACATGATCAAATATCAACCAAAAACTGCTGTGCTGGCAGCGGCAACACTATCCTGCTTTGTTGTGACCAGCAATATTGCAATGGCCGAGACACGAGAGTTCAACGCCAGCAACTGGTTGCCGGAAAGCACCGCTCTGGTGAAAAACGGTTACATCGAATGGGCCGAGGATCTCGAGAAAAGATCAGGGGGGACCTTGAAGGCCAATGTGTTCACCGGATCTGTCCTGCTGCCCCCGGCCTCACATCTTACCGGTATTCGAGATGGCGTGGTCGATGTCGGGTATCATGCCGGCACCTACACACCTGCTGATCTGCCGCTGGACAATATCCTGGCACAGGTTGCGATCAGCTATTCCGACAACTTTGTTGCTGCTCTGGCCATAACTGATCTGAACATCAACAATGCGGACCTTCAGGCTGAGTGGGCATCGCACAACATCGTCTTTGGTGGTGGTTACGCGACAATTCCCTACCGGCTCTTTTGCACCGAACCGGTTACCTCGCTTGAAGATATTGCAGGTAAAAAAATGCGGATGACGGGGTCCGTTCACTCCGACTGGGCAAAAAGCGTCGGAGCGATCCCTGTCAACGTGCCATCAAGCGAAATGTACAGCGGTCTCGAGAAAGGGCAGCTCGATTGCGCATCCAATACGATTGAACAGCTCAAAACAAGTTCGCTTTGGGATGTCTCCAAGCACACCTCGATGGTTGAGCTGGGAATTTATTACGCAGGCTATCATTACGGGATCAACAGAGACTTCTGGTCTTCCCTCACGAGCGAACAGCGGCGTACGATGCTGGACAGTTTTTCGCTATCCATTGCGCGCACGATGATCGGATACACAGCGGCAGGTGAAGCAGTTGCAGCAGAAGCATTGGAGCAAGGTGTAACGCTCCATGAGCCTGACGCCGATCTGGCTCAGTCTATTACAGACTACAAAGAGATCGCCCGGCAAACAGCCTTGGAAGTTGGCAAGGAAAAGTTTGGCGTCGACAATGCCGAAGAGCTGATTTCAGCATTTGAAGCCTCAATCTCCAAATGGGAAGAGCTTCTGGCAGACGTTGATCGCACCGATGAAGACGCCTTGGCCAGCCTGATACAGTCAGAGATCTACGACAAAGTTGACGCAGACAAGTATGGCTTGAAATAGGACCAGCGGGCGATCGGATCAAATCGATCTGATTGCCCGCTCTGGGAGCGATTCACAATGCAATTGGTGTTGAACCGGTTCAGCTGGTTTCTATCGTACATCGCGATGGCATGCTTGTTACTCATGATGCTTCAAGTGGTTGCCGATGTGGTGCTGAAATACGTCGCCAATGCACCGATCGAGAACAACCTTGAGATCGTGTCCTTTTACTACATGGTCGCTGTTGTGTTCTTGCCATTGGCAATGGTCGAAATGAGGCATGAGCATATCAATGTAGATTTGTTCTACCGTATGCTGCCTCGCCGCCTACAGACAATTGTGTACAGCTTGGCTTCGGTTGCGGCGGCCTCGTTCTTCGGAATTTTGGCCTACCAAACCGCGATTGACGCGGTGCGGGCAACTCATATCGGTGAGGTGATGATGGGTACTTCCCTGGTACCCATCTGGCCGAGCCGATGGTTTCTCCCCATAGGCCTTTCTGCGACTGCCCTGATCTGCCTGAACCACGCGTTTCAAGCCGTGGTGAATCCCCATTTTGATCCAGAGCCCGAGACTCCGGAATTGACAGAAGACGAAACGAAATGAGTAACTTGGTTATCGGGTTCACCGGATTGGGTATTGGCCTGTTGTTGATGGTGTTTCGCGTTCAGATCGGCGTTGCTCTCGGTCTCATCTCTTTTTTCGGAATTGCCGCTATCCTCAACATGAAAGCAGCTTGGGGAATTGTAACAGCGGTCCCGTATAGCTTTGTCGGAGACTGGAATCTCTCTGCCGTGCCGATGTTTTTGTTGATGGGTTATGTCGCCTCCTCGGCCGGTTTGACCGCGGGGTTGTTTCGCTTCATGAGGCTCCTCCTCTCGCGACTGCCGGGCGGTCTGGGTGTTGCAAGTGTTGGTGCTTGCGCGCTGTTTGCGGCGGCATCCGGTTCAAGTGTTGCAACATCCTCGGCGATGGCACGTATCGCAACTCCGGAGATGCTCAAATATAAATATGAGCCTGGGCTCGCAAGCGGTGTAATTGCAGCATCGGGAACACTCGGCTCGCTTATACCACCAAGCATCTTGCTGGTTCTTTACGGCTACTTTGCAGAAGTCTCTATCGCAAAATTATTCGTAGCGGGTTTTTTGCCCGGCATCCTGTCGGCCGCACTTTACATGGGCATGATCGTAGCGCGTGCTTCCTCAAATCCAGAGCTTGCACCGCCGCTCAAAGAACACCCGCATATGCGGGAGATTTTTGAAGCCTTGAGAGAAGTTTGGCCGCTCCCGGTTCTAATCGGGGGCGTCCTCGCGGGTATATTTATTGGCGTCTTTACACCAACAGAAGCAGGCGCAGTCGGAGCATTTCTGGCTTTCCTTATCGCGGCACTAAGAGGAAGTTTGTCAATGGCCGTGGCCCAGGAGGCCATGATGCGTACCCTCTCGGGAACAGCCGGTATTTTTATCGTTGTGATCGGAACCGTGTTGTTGACGCGATTTGTCGCCCTGGCCGGTGTTCCGACGTATTTGGCGGAACTCATGCTGAGTATCAGCCATAACCCTTTGATAATCATTCTGGTGATTGCCGGAATGTATGTCTTGCTTGGCATGTTTGTTGACTCGATCGGTCTCCTGCTTCTGACGCTTCCAATAATCCTGCCAGTGGTCAATGAAGCCGGAATGGACCTTATTTGGTTCGGCATCATAGTGATCAAGTTACTCGAGATAGGGCTGGTAACGCCTCCGGTTGGCTTGAACGTATATGTCATCAAAGGTGCGCTTGGAAACCTGGTTAGCCTTCAGGCGATATTTCGCGGCATTTGGTGGTTTATACTGATGGACATCGCGGCCTTTGCACTTATCGTCGCGTTTCCGCAAATTTCTCTCTTCCTGCCATCACTGATGTGACTCATGGTCTGGCCGTGTTGGCTGGCGTGTCCTCCTCGGGTGGTCCGGTTTGAGGGTCCGTGCATCGAGGGTTTTTTGTCTAGCAGATCGGATGCGTCGCCTGCTCGGTGACTATCTCAGTGCGAGCTTGTCTGTCGCTTCCGCGCTAATTGTACATGGCGTTGGGCAGTATCAGCGCGATTTCGGGTACGATAACGAGGATGATCAGGGCGATTGCCATGGCGAGCCAGAACGGCATGATGCCGGCGAAGATGGTCTCGATCTTCACATCCGGCACGATGCTCTTGACGACAAAGACATTGACGCCGATTGGCGGCGAGATGAGGCCCATCTCCAGGACGATCACCATGATCACGCCAAGCCAGATCGGGTCGAAACCGAGCGAGACAACCAGCGGAAAAACAATCGGCAGCGTGATGACCAGCAGCGACAGGCCCTCGATGAACATGCCGAGCACCACGTAACCGAACAAGATGATCGCCAGCGTCCCATAAGCACCGAGCGCCAGTCCGGTCATGGCGCCGGCAATGGTCTCCGGCAGGTGGGACAGGGCGACGAAGGGTGCGAACACATTGGCACCGATGAGAATGAAGAATGCCATGCCCGTGGTGCGCAACGTTTCGGCGCTGGCGCCCCAAAGGGTGCGCAGGGTACATTTGCCGCGGGCGATCAGCATTATGAGGGCAAAGCAGGCGCCGACCCCGGCTGCCTCGACGGGCGTGAAGAAGCCGGTATAGATGCCGCCGATGGTAATTATGATGATTGTCAGTATGCCGGTGGCGCGAAACATGCTTGTGAGTTTTTCGCGCAGGTTGAAGACCGGCCCCCTGGGTCCTTCTTCCGGCGTCAGCAGGGTGACCAGCGCAATGGCCACAAGGAAGAGGCTTGTCAGCAGCAGGCCGGGCAGGACGCCCGCCATGAACAAGCGGCCGATGGATTCCTCGGTGAGCACCGCATAAATGACGAAGCCAGTGGATGGCGGGATCAAAATGCCCAACGTGCCGCCGGCGGCGATCGAGCCGGTGGCCAGCCGCTCGCCGTAACGGTAGCGCCGCATTTGCGGGTAGGCGACCTTGCCCATGGTGACCGCAGAGGCAATGGATGAACCGGACAGGGCGGCAAAACCGGCGCAGCCGAGAATGGTGGCGGCGGCCAGTCCGCCCCGTAGATGACCGATCAGCCGATAGGCAGCGTCGAACAGGTCACGGCTCAGTCCGGCGGCGGAGGCGAGGTTGCCCATCAGGATGAACAGCGGAATGATCGACAGTTCGTAGACCGTCACCGTCGCAAAGGCCTGACCGCTCAGCGTATAGGCAGCCGCCTGGAAACCGGACAGCAGGAACGTGCCGGCAAAACCGACGATCAGCAAGGCGATGGCGACGGGGGTTCCGATGGCCATCAAGGCAAACAGGACGCCGAAGCCGGCGAGCCCCAGCAGTTCAGTGCTCATGGCGCCCGCTTTCGGTCAAAAGCAACACAGCTGACAGGGCGCCGCCGGCTGCAATGGCGTAATAGGATGTGTCGAGCGGCAGCTGGAGCAACAGGGTGGTTTCGGCAAACCGGGCGGCTTCCCGGGCGTTGAGGAAGGCGCGCCAGGCGAGATAGCCCATCATCACCGCGCCCGCGAGTGAAACGGCCAGGTCGACCGGCCGGCGCAAGCGGTCCGGAAAGAGGGCGACCAGCGTGGTGATGGCGATCACCCGGCCGGCAAGGACGCAAAGCGGCAGACTGATCGATACGGCAATCGACAGAATGACCTGGGTGTAATCATTGGCACCGAAAATCGGCGCGTCGAACAGCGAACGCAGAAGCGCATCGCTGACGGACAGGAACATCATCGCGAATATGGTAATGCCGCCACATGCAATCAGCGGTGCCTCTACCCACTGCCGCCAGCCGCCCGGATCACCTGGCTGGCTGGTGCTCTCCCTGTCGCCGGACATGCCCTATTGCCCGGAGAATCCGGCTATGATCTTGCGGGCGTCGGTGCCTGTTTCCTTGGAGGTCTTTTCGATCAGCGCATCAAGCGCGTCGGCCATCGCGGCCCGGAAATCGGCATCGGCTGCGCCGTCGATCTCGATGATTTCGACGTCGCTGTCGCGGGCAAGCTGGATGCCGGCCTGGCCTGCTTCATAAAAGGCCTTTGCCCCGCGAAGACTGAGGTCGCGACCGATCAGTTCGCTGAGTTTCGCCTTGTGTTCGTCGCTCAGGCCGTCCCAGCTCTGCTTGTTCATCAGCAGATAGAAACTGTCGACTGCGGAGGGGATATTCACGGTGGCATATTTGCCGATTTCATTGAGCTTGTAGGAGCGAATGCCCGACGGCCCGATCATGACGGCGTCGATTACGCCCGTGTTCATGGAGTTATAGATGTCGGGCGTTGGCATGGAGACCGGAATACCGCCCCAGGCCTTCACCACTTCGGCCATGACCGGATTGGGCGTGCGGATCTTGAGCCCCTCGATATCAGCCAGCGTGCGGACCGGTTTGTCGCGGGTGATCAGCACCGATGGGTTATTGGCCCAAAGGCCGAGCAGCTTGGTCTCGGCATATTCGTCTTCAATGGCTTCAAGATTGTCCCATAGTGCATTGGTGGCCTGCTCACCGCTCGCAAACAGGCCGGGCATGTGGATCATCACGGTCTTGTCGAACTGGGTTGGCGTATAGGCCGGGATGCCGAAGACAATGTCCGCAACGCCGGTGACGACGCGTTTATACTGCTGCACGGGACCTTTGCCGAGTTCCCCGGCCGGATAGATACGGATGGTCAGCTCCCCGCCGGTCACCTCGGCCAGCTCTTCCGACAGAGGCGTCATCACGCCGCGGTCCATCGGATGCATCGGCGGCATGAAATGCGCCGCCTTCAGTTCGCCGGCGGAGGACACGCTGGCGACTGGCAGGACCGCGGAAACAGCAACGGCCACGATTGCGATCATGGCGCATTTCAGGCCTCGTACAGACTTCATACCAATCCCTCCCAGAACTCATTATGTATAATTAACAATGGTAGTTATCTATGTTAACGAGATAATCGGCATTGACGGCGAAGCTGTCAACTGCGTTTGCAGCGGAAATCGGAGGGAGACACCTTGCAAGATTTCACACTCCACAACCGTATCGGATACAAGGTGACCCGGCTGGCCCGGCTGATGGAGGCGCGTCTTGAAAAGCAGATTGGCGAGTATGGCATCACGCGGCTGATGTGGTGCGTTCTGCGTGGGGTCGGCATGGAGGGTGTAACAACGCCATCGGGGCTTGCAAGCTATATCGGCATTGCCCGGCCGGCAGTCTCCCGGCTCTTGAAATCCATGGAGCAACGCGGCCTGCTTCAACGCAATGGTATTGATCGTGATGGCCGGGTAACCGAGGTGCATCTGACCGATGAGGGCAGGCGGCTCATGGAGGCCTGTCACGGGCTGGTCCGGGAGCTGAACTCGCATTTTTCCGAAAAGCTCGAGCCGCTGGCTTACGACAGTTTCATGCAAACCATCGACCGGTTGACGGAAGGCGAAAATGCCACGCTGATGCGGCTTTGACTGGGCATTCAAATTCAAACACGGCCGATGCGTTGCAACCTGTCATCCGCCTGACGGACGCCGGATATGTGGCGGGCTGGCGAACAGTCATTCTAGTGCCGGCTGAGGGACCGATTGTCGGATGCTGCAATGGTAAGGCCCGACCGCCTGGAACTGTCGAGCCCCAGCGGGCAGACGCGCCCGTTTGAGAAGGATTGGCAAGGCCTGCACATTCTAACCGGTTGCACGCACCCTGATCATATCAGCGGCCTTTTCGGCGATCATGACCACCGGAGAAGCCGTATTGCCGGAGACGATCCGTGGCATGATCGACGCGTCGACGACCCGCAGGCCGTCCATCCCGTGAACGGTAAGATCGGCGTCAACGACGGCCATCGGGTCCGCGCCCATCTTGCAGGTGCCGACGGGATGGAAGATCGTCGTACCGATGTTTCCGGCCTGCTCGACCAGTTCGTCGTCACTTTGATGGCGCGGACCGGGCAGGATCTCTTCCGGTTCATGGCGCGCGAGGGCCTTTGCCGTCATGATCGTGCGTGCCTGACGCAGTGCTGCCACGGCCACGGTCTGATCGGCCGCGGCTGAGAGATAGTTCAGTCGAATTTCCGGCTGTTGCTCAATATCGGTAGATGCCACATGGCATGTGCCGACACTTTCTGGCCGCAGGTTGCAGACCGAAACGGTGATCGCCGGGAAGGGATGCAACGGATCGCCCAGCCGGTCGGTGGAAAGCGGCTGGACGTGATATTCAAGGTCCGGTGTTGCCCTCGAGGGGTCCGATTTGGTGAACATTCCGAACTGGCTCGGCGCCATCGACATCGGTCCGCTTCGGGTCAGGAAATATTGCAATGCGATGCCGGCCTTGCCGATCAGGCTGCCCGCCCTGGTGTTCAGGGTATCAGCATTCTTGACCTTGAAGACGGTTCTGAGCTGCAGATGATCCTGCAGGTTCTCGCCAACGCCCGGCAATGCGTGGTGCACATCGATGCCGAGCGCCTGCAGTCGCCCGGGCTGGCCGATGCCGGAATGCTCAAGAAGCTTGGGTGTATTGATCGCGCCGGCGGCCAGGATCACCTCTGCCTTGGCGGTGACGGAAAAGCTCTGGCCACCGCGCCGGTAAGTTACGCCGACCGCACGCTTGCCTTCAAAGCGGATGGCTTGCGTCATTGCGCCGGTCACAACGCGAAGATTGTCCCTTTTCATCGCCGGGCGAAGGAAGCCCTTGGCCGTGTTCCAACGCACGCCGCCTTTCTGATTGACCTCGAAAAAGCCGGACCCTTCATTGTTGCCATTGTTGAAGTCGTCGCGCGGCATGATGCCGAATTCCTTCGCACCCTCCTGAACGGCGCGAAGAATGTCCCAGGAAAGCCGTTGCTGCGCGACCTTCCATTCCCCGCCGGCGCCGTGCATCGGTGTCGCGCCGCGGTAATTGTCTTCGGATTTGAGGAAATAGGGCAGGACGTCGTCCCAACCCCAGCCGACATTGCCGGTCTGGCGCCAATGGTCGTAGTCGGCTGCCTGGCCGCGCATATAGATCATGCCGTTGACCGAAGAGCAGCCGCCGAGCACCTTGCCGCGTGGATAGACGAGGCTGCGGCCATTGAGGCCCGGTTCCTCCACGGTCCGCATCATCCAGTCGGTGCGCGGATTGCCGATGCAATAGAGATAGCCGACGGGAATATGCACCCAGTGGTAATTGTCGGAACCGCCCGCTTCGAGCAGGAGCACCCGTTTTGACGCATCCGCGCTCAGCCGGTTGGCGAGCACGCAGCCGGCCGTGCCGGCGCCGACGATGACATAGTCATAAGTGCCGTCGTCCCTAATTGTCTGATGGTCCGCCAAGCCCCGCTCCACATGTCTTTCGTGCCTTGCGACGATCCGGCGGATCGTCGCGACAGCCCATCATGGAGCAGGCAATCCCTCCGGTCGATAGGCAATCCTGTCGAATTCGTAAGGCTTTGGTCGTATCCGTCGCCGGCGGATGGCGACAAACGAAAACACTAGCAGTGGCTGCCGGGGCAGGGCCGGTTTTAAGGCTGCCTAACGGATGCGCCCGCCTTGCTCATCGAAGAGGAATGCACGTTCGGCGGGGATGAAGGTTTCGAAATTCTCGCCTTCCTTGCTGGTGCGGTCGTCGCGCAAGCCGATGATCAGCCGTTCGCCGCTTTCGGATTCTGCGTAACGGTAGGCGATATCGCCCAACTGCTCCACCAGTTCGCACTGCAGTTTGATCTGAGCGCCGGGGCAGCTTTCAAAGGAAAAGTGTTCCGGCCGCACGCCGAGCGTGATGGTCTGGTCCTTTGAGAGTGCCTTGGTCTCAACCTTTTTGGTCAGTTGCGCCGAGCCCAGAGACGGCAGCGTCACGGTGACGCCGGCTTCGCTGATTTCCGACACAGTTGCCGGCACAAAGTTCATTTTCGGCGCGCCGATAAAGCCGGCCACGAACTGATTGTCGGGATCGTCAAACAATTCCAGCGGCGTTCCGACCTGTTCAATAAGACCGGACTGCAGGACGACGATTTTGTCGGCGAGCGTCATCGCCTCAACCTGATCGTGGGTGACATAGACCATCGTCGCGTCCAGCCGCTTGTGCAGGCGTTCAAGCTCGAAGCGCATATGGACCCGCAGTTCCGCGTCGAGATTGGATAGCGGTTCATCGAAAAGGAAGACTTCAGGATCGCGGACAATAGCCCGGCCGATCGCAACGCGCTGGCGTTGACCACCCGAAAGGGCGGCGGGTTTACGGGCAAGATAATCCTCGATATGGAGAATCTTCGCCGCCGCGTCGACGCGGCGGGTGGCTTCCGCCTTGTCCATGCCGTTTGCTGTCAGCGCGAAACTCATATTTTGCTCGACCGTCATGTGCGGATAGAGCGCATAGGACTGGAAAACCATGGCGACGTTGCGGTCGACTGGCGCAAGATGAGTGACCTCGCGGTCGCCGATCCAGATTTCGCCCTCGCTTGTTTCCTCCAGCCCGGCAATCATGCGCAAAAGCGTGGACTTGCCGCAGCCGGACGGGCCGACAAAAACCGCGAACTCCTGATCCTCGATCGTCAGATCGACACCGTGGATGACCTGTTGCGTGCCATACCGTTTTTTGACGTTGTTCAGGCGAATTCCAGCCAAAGCGCACCCTCCCTTGGCAGCTTGACCCAGAAAGGGCCGTCAAGCCGCCGCGCATTACCTTGTATGTTCTCGTTTTGCGGCCTCGGTCCGTTGTGAGGCCGGTTTGTTGCCGCCGGATCTTGTCGGCGCCCGATCATTTTCCCGCTCCGCTGGTCAGGCCGCCGACAAGCCAGCGCTGGAAGAACACAGCGAGCAGGTAGATGGGCAGCATGGCGGCAAGCGATGCGACGGCAATCTGTCCGAACCGGAGCTGGCGATCGCCCTGAAACAGCGACAGGCCGATGGGCACGGTCTGGGTGTCTTCGCTGCGGGCCAGAAACGATGCGAAGAGAAACTCGTTGTAGCTCAAGATCAGGCAGATGATGCCGGTGCTGGCTATGCCGGGCATAAGCAGCGGAATGACGATGGAGCGAAGCGTGCGCCAATAGCTGATCCCGTCAACCCTGGCGGCTTCTTCAATTTCCGTCGGCAAACGCCTGATGAATGAGGACAGCAACCAGAACGCAACCGGCAGGTTCATGACGCCGTAGACGATGATCATGCCGAGATGGGTATTGACGAGCCCCAGGCTTTTCAGAAGGAAGAAGAGGGGAAACAGCGCGACGATTGGCGGCGCGACATAGGTTCCAAGGATGGTCGCTGGCAGCCAGGACTTGCCAAGGCCGAAGCGCACGATTGCGTGCGTGGCCGGGACGGCAATGATCAGCGTGAAGGCGGCACCACAGGTCGCGACAATGGCGGAGTTGCGCAGATATTTGGCAAGCGCGACGGATTCAAATGCCGCTGGATAGTTTTGCCAGAAAAGAACAGTTGGAAAAATATCGCCGGTAGAGATGTCAGCCTGCCCCTTGAGCGACACCAGCGCCATGAAGATGACGGGAAAGGTGAAGAAAGCCAGAACGACCACAATGAGCGGGACATAATATCGACGCTTCATGACAGCTTCTCCTCGGATTTGTCATGCGCAACCGTGAACGGCACGGTGGCAAGACCCACGACGAGCGCAAACATCAGCGTTTGGGCTGCCGCCAGCCCGATATCGAACTGCTGCACGGCGACGCGGTAGATGTAAAAGCTGGAGACCGTTGTGGCTTGTCCCGGGCCGCCTGCGGTGAGAACGAAAATCAGATCGAACACCTTGAACGAAATGACCAGTTTCAACACCGCAATGCCAAGAAGCGCGGGTAGAAGCATCGGCAGCGTGATGTAACGGAAGACCGTCCAGTTGGATCGTACGTCCAGACGCGAGGCCTCGAAGACTTCCCTCGGCAAAGTCTGCAATGCGGCATAAACCATCAGTGCGACGAACGGGCTCCACTGCCACACATCGACAGTCAGAACCGAGGCAAAGGCCGATGATGGATGGCCCAGAAAGCTGACCGGCGAAGAAATTATCGACAGATCGCTGAGCACGGCGTTCAGCCAGCCGCCCTGCGGCATAAGGATCAGCTGCCACATGATCGCGGCGGTGACCGGCGGTGTCAGAAGCGGCAGCAAAATAAGGGTTCGAATGAGGTCGCGCCCCCGGACCGCTTTGTCGAGAAGCAGCGCGACGGCGGTGCCCAGCAACATTGCGGTTGCCGTCGATAAAAGCGCCAATAGGGCAGAGCGCCACACGGAGCCGACAAACAGCTCGTCAGACAATGCGTCGGCAAAGTTCGCAAGGCCCGTCCATTCCTGAAAGGGGCGTGCGAGGCTGCTGTCCGTCAGGGCAAGCGCGATCAGATAAACGAAGGGATAGAGGGCAAAGACGCCGATGCCCATGATCATGGGCATCGCCGCAAGCCAAGCGATGTGCCGCCCCGTACGCAATGATTTGCGCGGGGCGGCGTTCAGTTCAGATGCCGTGTTTGGCAATGGAGGATTCCCTGTCCTAGCCCAGGATCTTTTCCCAGGAAGCCTGGGTATCCGTCATTGCCTGTTCGGCGGTCTTGTTGCCGGCCAGCATGAGGCCAAGCTCGTCCGTCAACGACTGCATCAGTTCCGGCGATTCCGGATTGCGCGGCCAGGGGAAGGCATCCATGATCGCCTGCTCGACAACTTCGCCCTGTTTCGGTGCGAATTCCTTGTAAGCAGGAATTGCGGAGCGCCGTGTTGGATCGACACCGGTCTTGTTGTTGGTCAGAACCGACAGGTGGAAATCCTTGGACGAGGCCATCTTGACGAATTCCCAAGCCATGTCGCCATCCTTGGCGCCGGTGGAGGCGCCGAATCCAAAGCCGGCATTCATCGCGGGACGGTGGACCTTGTTCGATCCGCCCACCGGCATGGGGACGACACCCCATTTGCCGACGATCTTGCTCTGCTCCGGATCTTCAGCCCAGGTGCCCATATCCGTCCAGAACTCGATCATGCCGGCCTGACCGCCAAGGAACAGCGGTATGGAGTTGCCGAATGCCGTCTCCAGCGGTGTCGGTGTGGCATGCGGCGCTGCATCGAGCATGGCCTGTGCCGCAGCGATCGCTTCATCGGTCGCCATGGTCGGTTTGCCATCTGCATCCATGAAGTCGCCGCCAAAGCCTCCAAGCCGGTTGGCATAACTTGACCCGATAATGACGGGAACCTGTTGCGCAAGGATCAGTGCGCCATAAATGCCGTTGTCCTTCTCAGCGGCAGTGATTGTTTCGGCCGCGTTCCGGTAATCGTCCCATGTCTTCGGCGGTTTGAGGCCATGCTTGTCGAACAGTTCCGTGTTGTAGAACAGGACATGCGTGTCGCCGTCATAGGGCAGGCCGTAACGGCGATCGCCAACAAGCGTGTAGGTGTCGTAGAGGGAGCCGAGGAAGTCGTCGGGATCGATGACGCCCTTGTCCGCCTCAATCCTGTCGGTGATGTCGGCCAGCACGCCGTCTTTCACCATGGCTTCAATATCAGTGTAGAAATATTCGAATACGTCGAATTCATTGGTGCCGGAGACTACATCGAGCGTTGCCTGTGCACGAAGCTGATCGTAAGGAATCGGAACGCCTTCGACCTCAGCGCCGGTCAACTCGGCAAAGCCTGCCGACAACGGGTCAATTGAACCCGCATGCGGCTGGTTGATCATGACTTTCAGCTTCTTGCCGGAGTAGTCCATCGCCCGCAGCCGCGTTACGAAGGCCGGGTTGGCGAGCAACGGCGCCGCCAGGGCCGCTGAAAGCGCGCCCCGTGTGAACGTTCGGCGGGTTATGCCGTTTTTTGTCTTCTCGATCTGTTTGAGATCCTTTTGTGTGACCTTTGTCATGGTTTCCTCCCTTTGGATCAAACGGTTCGGGTTTTTCGGATCCGGCGTCCTCAGCGCCGGTTCCCTTTTGCGATTTCAATAATCACAAAATGCCAGAGACGCCTCATTCTCCGATGTACATGCTGACGGCCTTTGTCTCGAGGAAAGCCTCAAGGCCTTCAATTCCAAACTCCCGTGCCCAGCCGGATTCCTTATAACCGCCGAACGGCAGGTTCGGGTCGAAGACGCCGAAGGCGTTGACCCAGACCGCGCCGGCCCGAACACCGTGGGCGATGCGGTGTGCGCGTCCGGAATCTCCCGTCCAGATCGATGCAGCCAGCCCATAATCCGTGTCGTTGGCCTGCTGAAGAATGGCTTCATCGCCATCGAACTTCATCGCGCAAAGCACAGGGCCGAAGATCTCATCGCGTGCGATGCGCGAATCCTGTTTCATGCCGGTTAAAACGGTTGGTGAATAGAAATAGCCCCTGTCGCCTTCCCGGCCGCCACCGCTAAGGACCGAAACGCCCTCATTGCGGGCTTCGTCGACCAGCGAGCTGACCCGTCCAAGCTGAACCGAAGACATAAGCGGTCCAAGCTGGCTGGCTTCGTTCATTGCACAGCCGAGTTGCATGTCCTCGCCGATCTTGACGATGCCCTCGACAACCCGATCGAAGACGCTTTCTTCCACGTAGAGACGCGAGCCGGCATTGCAGACCTGTCCGGAGTTGCCGAATATGGCCGCGGCAGCGGTTGGTATCGCCCGGTCCATATTGGCATCGGCAAAAATGATGACCGGCGATTTGCCGCCGAGTTCCAGCGTCAGCCGTTTGAGATTGGATGTGCCGGAGGCCTCGACAATGCGGCGGCCGATCTCCGTTGAGCCGGTGAATGTCACCTTGTCGACACCAGGATGCGCGGCCAGCGCAGCACCGGTGGTGTGGCCAAGACCCGTCAGCACATTGACCGCGCCTGCCGGGAATCCGGCCTCAGCAGCCAGTTCGGCAAGACGCAAGGCCGATAGCGGTGTCTGCTCGGCCGGTTTCAAGACAACTGTGCAGCCGGCAGCAAGGGCCGGTGCAATCTTGAACGCAGCTTGAGCGAACGGAAAATTCCACGGGATAATACCGGCGACAACGCCAACCGGTTCGACGCGAGTGTAGGCGTGAAACGCCTCGGGGTTCAGTGCCAAATCGAGGGTGGAGCCCTTAATCTTCGTCGCCCAACCGCCATAATAACGAAAAACCTCGGCAGAAAAAGGGATATCGAGCGCTTTGGCGATGCTGACCGGTTTTCCGGTGTCGAGGCCCTCCAGTTCGGCAAGCTCGTCAAGGTTTTCATAGATGAGATCGGCCATCTTGAAGAGACAGGCCGCACGTGCGGCCGGCACCATTGCCGACCATTCGCCTTCGAACGCCCGACGTGCGGCATCCACAGCAGCGTCGACATCGGCCTGATTGGCCGCCGGCACCTCGGCCAGGATTGTTCCAAGCCCGGGGTCCTCGCTTTCGATGGTTTCACTTGCGGCGCTATTGACGAACTCCCCGCCGATGAAGAGTTGCTTCGGCCTGTCCAGGAACGACCGTACGGCGGCGCTCATTGTGGACAACTCGTGATACAATACTGGCTTGTTCATCTTAAAATCCTGCTCCCGGGAATTGGGGTTTGCGTCCTTCTCAGAATTTGAACTGCGTTGCGGCGATTACTTTTTCATCGGGTGTAACGCCAAGGCCGGGGCCGTCGGGCAGCGTCACCTTGCCGCCGACCGGAACAAGATCCTCCACCACGATGTCATCGCGCAGCGGAGCAGCGGCGACGTCACGCAGAACAAGATCCGACCGTTCGCAGGCGGCCATGATGTGCAACATGGCGGCAAAGCCGAGATCGGAGCCGTAATGATGGGCCGAAACAGGCAGCCCTTCGGCATTGGCGATGCGTGCCGCGTCAAGTGCCGTGCCCATGCCGCCGCCCCGGCAGGGATCAGGCATCAGGTAATCGGCCAGTCCTTTTTCCGCGACATGGCGGTAGTGCGACAGGCGAAATGCATTCTCACCCCAGGCAAACGCAATATCCGGAAACTCGCTGCGAAGGCGGGCCTGTGCCTCAAAATCGTCACTGAGGACCGGCTCCTCGATCCAATAAGGGTCGACTTCGCCGAGCAGGCCGATCATCTTTCTGGCCCGCGGCAGGTCGAAGGCCTGGTTGGCATCGATCAGCAGGGCTATGTCAGGCCCGATTGCTTCGCGCACGGCGCGGGCGACGGCAATATCCTTGTCATCTCCGAAACCGACCCGGATTTTGACGGCACGGTAGCCGTCATTGATGGCATCGAGTGCGCCACGCACCGGATCATCGGCGCGCAGGCCCGTCGCATAACAATCGAATTCCTTCCGGCATATGCCGCCAAGCAGGCTCGCCACCGGTTGTGACAGCTCCTTGCCGCGCGCATCCCAAAGGGCCATTTCGACGCCGGAGATCGCCTGCGCGATCGCGCCCTCGGACCACATGCGGGTAAACGGGCGGGTGGCGGCAACCATCTTGTCGCGCAGCCGCAGCACATCGCTTGCGTCTTCGCCCTCAAGAAGCGGCGCCAACCCCTCTTCGATCGTTGCCGCCCGTTCCCGGTAGGTCCATGGGGGGAAGTTGATGGATGTCTCGCCCCATCCAGTGATGCCGCCTTCGGTTTCCACGCGGACGAGGCCAAAATTTCGATGCGTCAGTGATCCGCAGGAAAGTGGAATGGGCGCGGCGAGTTCCATTCGGCACAGGACATAGTGTACGCCCTTTATGCGCATCAAAGCTGCCTCCCTTTTTACATCGCAACCCGTGCTTTGGGTTGGCGTTTTAGGCTTGTTTAAAAAATCTTGTGACTTCTCATATCATGTGGTAGGACCACTGACAAGATGCATCGGAAATGTTACCTATCCACATGGTCTTGGAGGTGATCTGTGAGAAAATATTGATTCTCCAGTCACCAACTTTACCGCAGGAAAAACAGCATGGCTCAGGACCCATTTGAATTTGAAACGCTGCGGCGTGCGCCGCTTCCGGTTCAAGTTGCAGGCATGATCCGCGACCGCATCGAATCCGGCGCTATCGAACCGGATGCCCAATTGCCGAGCGAACGAAAGTTGAGCGAAACGTTCTCCGTTTCACGCGTTGCGGTACGGGAAGCGATTCAGCTTCTTCAGGCGCAAAGATATGTCGACGTGCACCATGGCAAGGGCATCTATGTTGTCGATCCTGCAGTGCGCAAAGCCTCATCACTGGACAATTGGCTGAGCGGCCGTGGGGAATCCCTTGGGATGATGGTTGAGATGCGCAGGATCGTTGAGTCGGGCATCGTGGAGCTGGCGGCAAAAAAAGTCACCTCCGAGGGTGCGCAACGGCTGATTGATCTGGCCAGGGAGCTTGAAACGGGGCCGCTCGAGGAGCTGTCGGAGATTGATGCCCGGTTTCATCGCGAGATCGCTTCGCTGACTGAAAATGTCCTCGTCATTGAGCTGCTGACCACATGCCTTGACCGCACCGAGCCTTTGAGAATGAGAACACTGCGCGACGGGCACGGCCGCGAACTGGCCGCCCGGGGACATATGGCCATTGCGCAGGCCATCGCGTCAGGAGATGCGGCGGCGGCTCGCAAGGCAATGGAAGAACATATGAACGATGCGATGCGCAGCATTTAGGTGCTGGTTCGCGAATGACAACTCACAAGCAGATAAGGGGAGTTAGATGGACTTTTCAAAGAAACGGACAACGATTACGCCGGCAGATGTTCTGGACGGTGCGCCCATGCAACAGGCCGACAAGGCAGTCCGCGACCTGAAACTAGTCTATCCGGATACCGGCCTTGATGCGCGGACACTGTGCATGGGACTGGTGGAGATCGATCCGGGTCACGCCTCGCCGATCCACCGTCACCACTGCGAGGAAGTCTATTATGTGCTTTCCGGCAAGGGCGAACTCGAGATCGATGGGGAAACGCATCCGCTGGTCGCCGGCGGCGCATCGCTTCAGCGCCCCAATCTGACCCATCGTGTTGTCAATACAGGTGACGAACCGCTGCGCCTCATTGTCGTGGGAGGCATCATGATGGTGCCGCTGTGGCCCGAATGGCCGACTGACTCACCCTATGAGGTTTTTGAAGGCGATACGGCGAACGCTTCCGCCTGATTCGCAAACTGGGGGCGATGGGAGACAGACGCATGTATGATTACGTTATCGTCGGCGGGGGTGTGGCTGGGTGCGTTATGGCATACCGGCTCAGCGAGGATCCGAATGTGCGGGTTGCCGTGCTGGAATACGGCAAGGGCAACAACGCCAAGAAAACCATCGTGAAAATGCCGCTCGGCATGGTCACCTTCATGATGCCGAACCTTGCCTTTCTTGGCGGCCCGAAAATGACCTACATGTACAAGGGCGAGCCGAACCAGGGACTGGGTGGCAATGCACTCGACCTGCCGAGAGGCAAGGCCGTGGGCGGCTCTTCGATGATCAACGGCATGATTGTCATTCGTGGTCAGTGGGAGGACTTCGACCATTGGGAAGAGCTCGGCGCGACGGGCTGGTCCCGCGATGAGATGAAGAACTATTTCATCAAGTCCGAGAATTTTGAAATCACCCATAATCCCGACTACACGCCCAATCACCATATGCAGGGCAAGCTTCTCAAGGACCTGGTGGACTACAGCTATCACGGCACGGGCGGACCCTATAATGTGGCGCCGCCGCGAAGCCCGAACCCGATGTGCGAGGTCTATTTCAAGGCCTGTCAGGAAGCCGGCTACAAGCTCAATCCCGACTTCAACGGTGAAGACCAGGAGGGGATCGGTTACCATTGGCTGCAGCAAAAGGGCGGCGAACGCTGGGGTATGCAATCGGGCTATGCGGCGCTGGCCGACAGCCGGTCGAATGTCGACTTCATTACCGAGGCCAAGGTTCTGAAACTGAATCTCGACGGCAAGCGTGTGACCGGTGTCGACTATGAGCAGGGCGGCCAGAAGAAGACGATCGAAGCCAAGCGCGATGTGATCATGGCGCTCGGCGCGTTCAATACGCCGCAAACGCTGATGATCTCCGGGATCGGCCCGGGTCATGAACTGGTCAAGCAGGGGATCGAGGTCAAACACGAATTACCGGGTGTCGGCCAAAACCTGCACGATCACCTGGACACCTGGGTCAAGCAGGAGGCAACCAATTACGAAACCTACGGTTTGTCACCGCGTGTTCTGCACAAGAATATCGGGCATGTCCTGAAATGGATTTTTGCCCGGCGCGGCGCCTTTACCTCCAATACGGCAGAGGCCGGCGGCTTCGTTAAATCCTATCCGGATGTCGAGCGCCCGGACCTACAGCTGTTCTTTTGCACGACGATCGCATCCGCTCAGGCGGCCGACAGTTTCTTCACCCATGGTTGGGCGATGCATGCGACGGACCTGAGGCCCCACTCGCGCGGCTTTGTCGGTCTCCACAGCGCCGATCCGCATGAACAGCCCCTGATCCAGCACAATTTCTGTCAGGACGACCGCGACATGAAGCGCCTGATCCGCGGGATCGAGATCATGCGCGAGATTACCGATCAGCCGGCATTCAAGGAGTATGTCGGTCAGGAGGTCGAGCCCGGCCGCGATCTACAGAGCGAAGATGAACTACGCGACTACATCAAGAGCCATTGCATGACGATGTATCACCCGACATCAACCTGTGCGATGGGCACCGGCAAGATGGCGGTGACCGATCCGCTGACGATGAAGTTGCACGGGCTCGAAGGGATCCGAGTTGTCGATGCATCCGTTTTCCCGGCGGTCACGTCGGGCAATACGATGGCCCCGACAGTGGCCGTGGCGGAACGTTCGGCAGATCTTATCCGCGCAGACAATGCGTGAAGCCGCCTCCCGGCGCCTGGGCCGGATTTGACCTTTTGGGGTCTGCCGGCCTCAGGCTGCGGGGGCGACATATTCCAGATCAAGGGCCGAGGCGGCGGAGCGAACGGTGCCTGCCGCGGCATTATCTGAATCATCCCTTTGCGCTGTGGTCACCGTTTCGGCCCATTGCATGATCGACGGCCAGCGATTGACAATGTCCGTGATCATCTCCTCGCCGCCATCGGGCGCCATGCGAAGCGACATGCAGGTCGGGTACCAAGGAACGTGATCCGTCCCGAGGAATATCTCCGAACTCTTCTTACCGATCTGGACAACCGGAACCCCTAGACCGGCCGCCAGGTCGGCGACCGAAACGCCGACGGATATGACAATGTCGCAGGCGCCGATCAGGCCGCAGGCGCCGACGAGGTCTTCCTTCTGGTCAAGATTGGCGTAGTGGTTGAGGTCGAGCCCGAGCTTCCTGATGTCGTCGACCTCGTCCTGTTCGCAGTCATACTGGACATTCAGGAAGACACTGTTGGGGATTGCCTGCAGCGGCACCAGTTGCGTGCGGTCGAGGAAGTAGCGGTTACGCGAAGCAACGACGTTTGAGGAACGCCAGCATACGCCGATCAAAGTCTCATCGGGCTTGATCGCCAGTTCCCGGCGCACCCGGTTCTCGGTCTCCGTGTAGCGCCTGATCCAAGGCACCTGTTTCTTTTCGTAATCGTCAACGGTCGGGCGGAAGATCGCCCCAAGCGAGCCGATCGGTATCTGGTAGTCGAAATCGGCGTAGGTTTCGTCGCCGCGGCATTCGGTTTCACCTTCATGCTCGATCTGTGCCCAGGGAAAAGAGCGGTCCCAGAGCGGCGAGAGTTTGGGTGAGCACTCGAACGTGACTGAGCCGCCCAGCGCCTCCAGCTCGGGCAGGATCGATGCATATCGCACTTCGTCGCCGATGCCCTGCTCGCGCCACACCAGAAGCTTCTTGCCCTTGATCGGTTCGCCCTGCCAGCGCGGCGCGTCGAATTTGCGCCGCTTGGATGGAAATTCCCTGCGCTCCCAGCGGGCTTCGTAGTTTTTGTAGCCTTCCGCGACGTCGCCGGTTTTGAACTGCAACAGGCCAAGATTGAAGCGGCCTGCGACATGGTCGGGGTTTTTGCCGAGCAGGTCCTGGTGATAGGCGATGCCTTCTTCAAGCTTGCCGGTCTCGGCATAAAGAAGGCCCAGCGATGTGACGCATTGCTCCTGGTGGATCGTATCGCGGCTGACCCATGGTTCGAGCGTCTCGATTGCCTCGTCATAACGGTCGTGGGTCTGAAGATAGCTCGCCCAGATATTGTCAAGCTCGGCCGTCTCGTCGAGTGTCAGGCCGGTCCGGTCTATGCGGTCGCGGTTGCTGGTGATGTAATCAAAATCCTCCAGCCGGGCGGCAATGTGCATGCGCTTCAGGCGAAGGCTTGGCGTTACCGTGTGGGCGGCCTCAAGCAGGGTGTCCATGACCTCCTCGGCCTTTTTGTAGTGCCGGCTGTCGATGAGCATATAGACAATGTTCAAGAGGGGCTCGATCTGCGTGCGGTCGCGCATATAGGCGCATTTGAACGCCACTTCGGCGGCGGGAAAGCGTTCGGCGTGGCGCAGCGCGATGCCAAGGTTCTTCCACGGATCGTAAAGATCGGGATTGGCCTTCGTGGCCTTCTTGAAGAGCTCGATAGATGCTTCAAGTTCCTTCATCTGCAACATGATGACGCCGAGCGTATTCATGATCATTGCGTCGTTGGGTTTTTGCTGGTGGGCCGCATAGACCTTGACCAGCGCGCCCTCAAGCTCCTTGCTGGCCGTCATGGCAAGCCCGTGGAGGTGCAGGAAATCGGGATGTTCGAAGCCCTGCGCTTCCAGCGCATCACACAGCGGCTTGCTTTCTGCGAACTGTCCGCGTTTTTGCAGCGCGTGGATTTTCTTCAGCAGTTTCTGCGGAGGCGCGTTCTTGTGAACGGGTTTGCGGGCGAGTTTCGTCATTGGCGCAGCCGACCGGTTTGCTCAGGCTTTGCGGGCGCAAGCGGATCGTATCTTGAAGCCTTTGTCCGGAGCTGAAGCAGCCAATCGTCCCTGTTTCTTTTTCCGGTCCCACGATTAGAGGATGAAACTTGTGCGTGGCTGATGCACTCAGTCGATTGCGCCAACGATGTAGGTGACCTGCGCGACGGCAAGGCCATGTTTTTCCAGCGCCGCCATGAGTGCCGAATCCGTCGGCGCGACGTTGATCGAGAAGCTCCCGTTCCTGACCGACTTGACCGCCGGAAGCGGCTCGAAGCGCTGCATTATCTCGTGCAGTACCGGCTTGAGATGTTCGTCCAGTTTGCCGTCTTCAAGATGAATGCCGATGGAGTTGTCGGCGTGGAGGTAAACCGAGCCGATGCAGTTGCCGGCGTCTTGGACAAGGAACCAGGCACGGTAGGGATGAGTGCGGACGAACTCGTCATGTTCGACAAAGGACGGGTTCTGTTTGTGGCTGATGCCGTGCTTGCGCGATTTCAGCAGCCGGTAGAGGGCGTGCACCTGCTCGTCATCGGGTATGATTTCTTCCAGGGTCATCATGGCATTTTCCAATGAGTGGGTGGTTATTCCTCGATGATCACGGAAAAACGATCGAGCACAGACCGGTGGTTTTCCTCAACATTGCCGCGCCGCGCTGACCAGTCCGGCCTTGTCAGGCCCAGAAAATGAACGCCGATCCGCTCGCCATTCTTGATGACATTCGAACGGCGAAGTCCTTCCCGCTCGAAGCCGAACTTTTGGTGCATTTTCACCACGGCCGGGTTGGTCTCCAGAACCTCGCAGTTGAGTTTCTCAAGCGCCAAATCGTCAAACACATGGTTGATCAGGGCAAATTCGATGGCAGCGCCCAGCCCGCCGCGCTGATTTTCGTCCAGATAGAAGGCCCAATCGGCCTTTTTGTGTCGGCGATCCATGGCATTGATACTTGCCGCGCCGGCGACATTGTTGTGGACGAGAACAATGAAGAAGATCTGGTTCGGATCGTTCAGCGTACGCTCGAGCCAAGCCAGGTGCTCCTCTGATGTAATCTCGTGATCGGTATACATGGATGTGCGGACCGAGGGCTGGTTCCTGACCAGCCGCATGGCGCTTTTTTGTTCATCCGTACATTGCGCGATCTTTCGCAAGACGACCGATTGCATGTGTTTATCCGCCTCGCCGGCACCGGAGCCTAGCGTTGTTCCAGTGCATCCCAGGACACCGGCTCGTTGATTGTGATATCGCGTGTAACGCGTCTGCCTACAATATCATCCAGATATTTCGGAGCCAGTCCGTAGCCCGGACGGACGCTGCGGACATGTTTATTGCTGATTATGTCCCCTTGTTTCAGGGCGACGACAAAATAGAGCGAGCGGCGAAATTTCACATTGCCGGCTTCACTCGATTGTTTTCCGTAATCAACGCCGCCGAGGGCCGACCATGCCGTCTTGCTGTCGGTGCACAAGGCCGCCAGTTCGTCCGCTTCAAGTGAAAAACTGTCGTCCGGCCCTCCACCATTACGGTCGAGCGTGACATGTTTTTCGATGATCGCGGCACCGAGCGCGATGCTTGCGATAGCCGTTGTGTTATCCCGGGTATGGTCGGACAGCCCCGTCACGCAGCCGAAGCGCTCGATCATGTCGGGAATGGTTTTCAGATTGTAGTCGCCGGGCGGCGCTGGATAGCCGCTGACGCAATGAAGAATGGCAAGTTCCTTGCACCCGGCGTCCCGGGCTGCAGCAATGGCCTCCTCGATTTCCTCGATGTCGGCCATGCCGGTTGAAACGATCATCGGTTTGCCGGTCGCGGCGGCATATTTGATCAATGGCAGATCAACGGCTTCGAAGGAGGCGATCTTGTAGGCCGGCGCTCCGAGATCCTCCAGAAGGTCGACAGCAGTCGTGTCGAAGGGCGAACTGAACAAGGTTATTGCGCGTTTGCGGGCATGGTCGAACAGCGGTTCATGCCATTCCCATGGTGTGTGTGCCCATTCGTAGAGATCATAGAGGCTGCGTCCTGCCCAAAGCCCGTCCCTGATCAGGAACTCATCGCTGTCGGAGGCGAGTGTGATCGTATCCGGGCGATAGGTCTGCATTTTGACGGCGTCCGCGCCGGCTTCCTTGGCGAGATCAATGATTTTGAATGCGTTCTCGATGCGTCCGTTGTGATTGGCCGACATCTCGGCAACGACATAGGGTGCGGCGTCCGCGCCTATGGTCCTTCCGTCTATTCTGATCGGTGCGGTCATTTCATCTGTTCCGATGTGTAACGGTGGCCGGCGGCGTGCTGATGGCGTCGGACCGAACGATAGGTCACCCGCCCAAGCCCGGGCAACACTATATGCGCTGGAGCAGTATCGGACATCATGCGCGGGCAGGCGCGCGATGCAAGCGCGCCCTGATTTTTTCCCGCATCCTCTGAAATGCCACATAGAGAACCGGGATCATCAGCAGGCCAATCGTGCTGTCGACGATCATTCCGAAGAAAACGGGATAACCGATGGAGATGCGGCCGGCGGCGCCGGCGCCGCTGGACAAGACCAGTGGCAGGACACCGACGATGAAGCACAGACCGGTCATGGTGACCGGCCTGAAACGCAGTCTTGCCGCCGCCAGCGCGGCCTCGGTTATGTCCATCCCGTCATCGTGCCGGCTCTTGGCGAACTCGACCACCATGATCGCCTTTTTAGCTGCAAGGCCGATTAACAGGACCATGCCGACCTGTGTGTAGATATTGTTGTCCAGACCGGGGATGAAGGCGAGGGGCAGCAGTGCACCGAAAAGCGCAAAGACGGTCGAAACCATGACCGACAGCGGCAATGTCCAGCTTTCATATTGGGCGACCAGGCAAAGATAGGCGAATATGACCGCCAGAAGGAGGATAGATACGACCAGCCCGCCCGCCTCGACCTCCTGAAGCGTTACCCCGGACCAGGTGATGCCATAGTTGTCCGGAAGTGTTTTGTCGGCGATTTCCTGCATGGCGGCGATCCCTTCGCCGGTGCTGACGCCATCGGCCAGCTGACCGTTGACGGATGCCGTCTGGAAAAGATCGTAACGTTCGATTGCCGCAGGTCCGATGGTTGCGTCGGTGCTGACAAGAACACTCAGGGGCAACATGTCGCCATCGCCATTTTTCACGTAGATGCTGCCGACATCTTCAATGGACTGGCGAAATTCAGCATCCGCCGAAATAATGACCCAGTAAACACGGCCATTCCTGATGAAGTTGTTGACGTAGAGGGCGCTGAGGTTCGCCTGCAACGCAGTGAAGATATCGCTGATATCCACACCGAGCGTCTGCGCCCGGTCCCGGTCGATGGACAAGGAGTATTGCGGGGTGTTGGCGGAAAAACTGCTGAAGGTCTGATCGAACTCCGGCGCCGCGTTCAATGCGGTGACGAGGGCATTCTTGACGGCTTCCAGATCGGTGATTGCGCCGCCTGCATAGTCCAGCAATTGCGCCGAGACACCGTTTGTCGAGCCGACTCCGTGGATGGCCGGCATTGAAAAGACAAAGCCGGTGGCCTCCGGCAAGGTGTCGAGCCGCGACTTGATGTCGGCCTGGATGCGCGGCCACTGGAGTTCCGGTGTGGTTCGTTCGTCCCACGGCTTCAAGGCATAGATGACCATTCCCGCGTTGGAACCCGCGCCGGTAAACCTGCTGACGCCGGAAATGGCGGTGATCTTGTCGACGCCGGGCGTGTCGCGTGTGAGTTCCGTCACCCTGTCCATGACGGCTTGAGTGCGCAACAGCGAAGCGCCGTCCGGCAGTTCGATGCTTGCCATCAGCGTGCCGCTGTCTTCGGTCGGAATGAACCCCGTCGGCACGGTGCGAAACATGTAGACCGTCGCTAGCGTAACCGCAGCAAGGATCATGAGCGAGACCGCGATATGGCGGATCATGAGTGCGACCAGGCGGACATACCGGTCCCGCAGACGCTCTACAAACTGCGGAATGCGTCTCAGAAACCCGGCCGGCTTGCGGGAAGACCGGCTAAGAAGGGAGGCGCACAGGGCGGGGCCGAGCGTCAGCGCGTTGACCGCCGAGATCATGAACGCAATGGTTATGGTCAACGCAAACTGGAGATAGATTTTCCCGGTGATGCCCGGGAAGAAACACACGGGAATGAAGACCGCAGCGAGAACGAAGGTGGTGGCAATAATCGGCCGTGTGACCTGCTTCATGGCCTTGCTTGTCGCCTCGCGCGCCTCAAGGCCCTCTTCCTCCATGATACGCTCGGTGTTCTCGATAATGACGATCGCGTCATCGACCACAAGCGTGATCGCCAGCACCATCGCAAAGAGCGTGATCATGTTGGCGCTGAAGCCGATCAGATAGATGACCGCGACCGCGCCGAGAAGCGAGACCGGGATTGCGATGGCTGGGATGGCGGTCGCCCGGGCACTGAGCAGGAAGGCAAATGTCACGCCGATCACAAGGACTGTGGTGATGGCCAGAGTGAAGATAATATCCTCGATCGAGACCCGCACCGCCCTTGTGACGTCCATAGCCGTTGCATAGCGCATGCCCGAAGGAAACTTCTCAGACAGACGATCCATTTCCGCGGTAACGGCTTCGGCCACGTCAATGGCGTTGGCGCCGCTCTCCTGGTAGACGGCGATAGATGCGGTCTGCTGACCGTTAAATTTTGTCGACGCGGAATAGTTCTGAGCGCCAAGTTCCACACGCGCGATGTCTTTCAGGCGTACAATGGATCCGTCCGCATTGGACAAAACGATGATATTCTCGAACTCCTCGGCGGTGTCGAGCAGTCCCTGGCCTTGCAACGTGTACTGGAAATCCGGCCTGGTTGAACCAAAGGGCGGAGCACCGACTTCGCCGGCCGCGCCCTCAACATTCTGGTTCTGGATCGCCGTCGACAGATCGCTGGCTGTTATGTTCAGCGCCGCCATGCGATCCGGCTGCATCCAGATGCGCATGCTGTATTCCAGACTGCCCATCATGGAGATGTTTCCAACACCTTCGACGCGGGTCAGGGCATCCACCACGAAATCGACTGCGTAATTGCCCAAAAACAGGGCGTCATGATCTTCATTGCTGGACAGCAGGTTGAAGATCATCAGCATGTCGCCGAACTGCTTTGTGGTGCTGACGCCTTGCTGGGTAACGGATGAGGGCAGGGTCGGCGAGGCCAGTGTCACCTTGTTCTGCACATTAACGGCAGCAACATCCGGGTCGGTCCCAAGATCGAAAGTAACAGCAAGCGAATAGCTGCCGTCATTCGAACTCGATGACGACATGTACATCATGTTTTCGACCGCGTTGATCTGCTCCTCAAGCGGCGCGGCAACTGCTTCCTGAACGAGTTCGGCATTGGCGCCGGGATAAGTCGCATGAACAAAGATTTGCGGCGGAGCGATGTCCGGATACTGAGCGACAGGGATAGTGCGAATGGCAATGGCTCCGACAAGCATCGTCAGTATTGCGATGACGACCGCGAATTTCGGACGGTCGATGAAGAATTCGGAGATCATTGGTCGCTCTGCCCCTGGGCGGTGACCGCTTTGACCTGTTGCCCCGCATGGACTTTCTGGAGACCTTCGACGATCACCCTCTCGCCGTCGGTCAATCCCTTCTCAATCTCCAGAAGGGTGCCCTTTGTCCTGCCGACCGAGACATTGCGGCGCTCAACCGTGTCCTTGTCGTTGACCACGAAGACGAAGTGTCCCTCCTTGTCGAGCTGGAGCGCGGCCTGCGGGACGGCGACGATGGGTTGGGCGTTCGGGTTCTCGAGCGTCAGGGAAACAAACTGGCCCGGTAGCAGAACGGAATCGGCATTGGGGAAGCTGGCGCGAAGTTCGATCGTATCGGTCGTTTCCTGGACTTCGGTGTCCACGTAGACCACCGCGCCCTTTTGAGGATAGGTTTCGCCGTCTGCGAGCGTGAGCGTTGCGGCGAACGTTGACGAACCGCCGGTGATCAGGCCGTTTCGCCGCTCCTCCAGCAGATCCCGTTCGCTGATGTAGAAAATGACGTGTATCGGATCGACGCTGTTAATGGTGGCGAGTGTTCCGCTGTCGGTGCTGACAACGTTGCCGACGTCTATGGCGCTGATGCCGATCCGGCCGTCGATCGGGCTGTAAATTCTCGTGTAACCGAGATCTATTTGCGCGGCCTCCAGTTCGGCCCGCGCGTTGGCGGTTGCGGCACGGGAGACGCCCAGGGTCGCGGTCGCAGCATCCACGACGGTTTGCGCAACGTCGCCCTTGCTCAGCAGATATGTCTGGCGCTCAAGATCGAGCGTGTCGTTCTTTAGCGTTGCTTCCGCACCCTCGACATCGGCCTTGTACTGGGCGACCGCGGCCTCGAAAGGACCACGCTCGATCTGATAGAGCAGATCTCCCCTTTTGACGAAACTGCCTTCGGTGAAATTCCTTGTCTCAAGATATCCGGTGACCCGCGCCTCCACATTGACCGTGTTGATCGCCGCTACCCGCGCGACATAGCTCTCGATCTGGCTGACGATTGTGCCCTTGACGGTCGCAATCACGACGCTTGGTACGCCGGATTCCTGCGCATGGGCGATATTCCCGATCGTTGCCGCCAGCAGTGCGCAGGCTGAAACGAAGCGAATAGTTTTCATATTCCTGTCCCCATAAGGAGAATCACCCCACGTAACAGCTTAGCATTTGTGGGTTTCGCGGGGCTGGACAATTGCGGAAAGATTGGTCTTCCTTGCGCATTCCTGTTGCGTTGCATTTGGGGCAAGGCAATCAAGCCCGATCCGGTGAGTAAGGAAAACCTCAGACATTTCGGGGACAACGTTGCAGACCATTTTTTTCGAGGCCGATTGATGAAACCGGAACATCCCATTTTGATATTCGAGTGCGCGAATGCGCATGGCGGCGACGCACAGGTGCTCAAGCAGACGATCACCAGGTTTGCCGAAATCGATTATCCGGAAAAGCACATCAAGTTTCAGCCGCTTCATCCCGACAGGATCGCCTTACCCGATTTCAGCGCCTACGGTATTTATCAGGAGCTTTTTTTCGAGGAAGGGGAATGGGCGGACATCATCGACCTCGCAGATAGCCGTTTTGACGGCGTGTGGCTGGATATCTTCGACAGCTACGGCGTTGACATCCTTTCCCGGAACATCGGCCGGATCGCCGGGATCAAGCTGCAGTCTTCCGTATTGGAGAATTATGAGGTCATCACGCGGCTGAAGGATCTGTCCCTGTCCGACACACGCCTGATGATCAATATCTCAGGCCATGAACTGCCGTCGATCGAGCGTTTTGCCGTGTTTTTTGCTGCGCTTGAGCCCGCCGAGATTGTTTTGCAATTGGGTTTCCAGGATTACCCCACGAGGATCGAGGATACGGGGCTCAACAAGATCGCGCCGCTGCGTGCGGCCTTTCCCGGCTTGACGTTGTGCCTGGCGGATCACGCGCCCGCCGAGGATGATCTGGCAACCATCGTTCCCCTGCTTGGCGTTGCAGCCGGCTGTGCCATGGTGGAGAAGCATATCTGCCTCGACAGAACCGGGGCGAAATACGATTTTCATTCCGCTCTGCATCCCGATGAGATGCGGATTGTCGCCGATCGTCTCGCACAGCTTCCGGCAATGTCGGGTGTGCCGTTCATATCGGACCCGGAAAAGAACTATCTGGCGACGACCGTTCAGGTGCCGGTGGCGGCGCATGATCTCCCGGAGGGATCCACGCTCGCTTTCTCCGACCTGATTTACCGCCGGACCGCGCAGGCGGGCGAACCGCTCAGCGAGTTGATGCGGGCGCAAGGGCGACCAAGCGTTCTTGGGCAGCCAATCGGTGAGGGGCAGACAATCAACGCCAGTCAGTTTCGTCCGGCAAAGGTTGGCGTTATCGTTGCCTGCCGCATGAAATCTTCGCGTCTTAAGAACAAAGCCGTTGCTCCGATAGCGGGCCGTCCGTCGGTCGAGCGCTGCCTGGAGAACTGCCTGATGATTGACGGCGCTGATCTTGTCGTGCTGGCAACGTCGACGTTGGAAGACGATGCAGGTCTTGAGGATTACACGCTGGATGGACGGACGCGTTTCTGGCAGGGCGATCCTGACGATGTCATCCAGCGTTATCTCGGCGCTTGCGAGGCCTTTGGTATCGATGTCGTGATCCGTGTGACGGCGGACTGCCCGGTTGTCTCGCCGGAAATCGCAGCCGCCCTGCTGGAACGCCATTTCACTTCCGGTGCAGACTATACCGTGGCTGCGCAATGCGCTGTGGGAAGCGGAACTGAGATCATCAATCGCGAGGCGCTGCAACGGGTGATCGACCTGAAGGGCGGGGCGCAGCACTCCGAGTATATGACCTGGTATTTCCAGAACAACACACACATCTTCAAGGTCGAAACGGTTGATCTGCCCGGCGATCTTGTAAGAGACTACCGTCTTACATTGGATTATCCTGAAGACTTGGAGTTGTTCTCACAGCTCTATGAACGCCTGGCGCGGGATGGGCGGGATGCCTCACTGAAGAATGTCTTCGCGGTGCTGGATGGCGATGAACAACTGGCCAATGTCAACCGGCACCTCAGCCTTTCCTACAGGACTGATCACGATCTCATATCCAGGCTCAACAAAGAGACGAAAATCGACATTGGATGATGCGGCCGGGCGGTTTGCTGCTGTTCGATCTATTTCTCGAGAGCCAGCCGCAGACCTTCGATGACCTTGTCCTGTTCGGCATCTGTCAGCGCCGGGAACAGGGGCAGGGATATCGCTTCTTTGTAATAGCCCTCGGCGTTGGGGAAATCACCGGGGCCAAATCCGAGATTGCGGTAATAGGGCTGCAGGTGGATCGGGATGTAATGCAGATTGACGCCGATGCCGGCTTCTCTCAGTTTTTCAAACACATCCCGTTGATCTAACGCAATCCGGTCCCTCATCAGGCGCACGACATAAAGATGCCAGGCCGATGTGGTGTCTGCGGGTTGGACGGGCAGGGTCAGCGGCAGAGATTGCAGCAGCGTTCCGTAGCGGTCTGCAAGCTGCGTGCGGCGCGCAACAAAACCATCAAGCTTTTGAAGCTGGCTGTAACCCAGGGCCGCCTGAATGTCGGTCAGCCTGTAATTGTGCCCAAGTTCGAGCTGCTGATAGTACCAGGGGCCGTCGGAGGGCTGATCCATCAGCTCCGGATCGCGGGTGATGCCGTGCGAACGCAGCATGGCCATTTTGTCGGCAAGCTGGGGCTGATTGGTGACAGCCATGCCGCCTTCTGCGGTGGTGATGATCTTGACCGGATGAAAACTGAAGACGGCGATATCGCTGTAGCGGCAATTGCCCACCTTTTCACTCTGATAGGTTCCGCCGATCGCGTGCGAGGCATCTTCCACCACCGAAAAGCCGTACTGGTCGGCAAGTCGGCCGATTTCCTCCATGGCACAGGACTGACCGGCAAGATGGACGGGAATGACGACCTTCGGCAGACGGTTTTTTTTGGCCGCCTCCGAAAGCTTATCTGATAGGGCGGCAACGCTCATTGTCACAGTGTCGGGATCGATGTCGACAAAATCGACATCAGCACCGCAATAGCGCGCGCAATTGGCGCTGGCGACAAAACTGACCGGGCTGGTCCAGACAAGGTCGCCGGGGCCGACTCCGAGGGCAAGGCAGGCCAGATGGAGGGCAGCGGTCGCATTGCTTACCGACACGGCCCGCTGCGCTGTGCAATAGCCGGCAACAGCTTCCTCGAACCGTTCGACCGCTGGCCCTTGTGTCAGGAAATCGGATTTCAGCACATCGACGACGGCATCGATGTCTTTCTGTGAAATCGTCTGTCGGCCGTACGGAATCATGGGGCCGCCTATTGTAAATGTTGCCGGTTCAGCTCAATCCATTCGGCGAGTTCCGCCGGTGACATCCACTCGGTGTTCTGGTCGGAGCTGTATATAAAGTCGGGCGAAACCTTTTGGCCGTCGCCGATACGCGCCGGGTCCTTGGACCAGTTGTTGATCGCCGGCAAAATCTTGTAGTGGCTCTCATATTCATACGTGTAGGGCGCGTCCTCGAAGCCGATCATCTGCTCGTGCAGTTTTTCGCCGGGACGGACCCCAATGATGTCTCTCGACGCATTCGGTGCGATCGTATCGGCGATATCCATGATGCCCATCGACGGGATTTTCTTGACGTAGATCTCGCCGCCGACCATGTCGTCAATCGCCGTCCAGACCAGTTCAACCCCCTGCTCGCGAGTGATCATGAAGCGTGTCATCCGGGTATCGGTGATCGGCAGTGCGCCCTTTTCGCGCAGGGATATGAAAAACGGGATGACCGATCCGCGCGAACCCATGACGTTGCCATAGCGTACGACGGCGAACCGGGTTCCATCCGTGCCGGCGTAGGAATTGCCGGCAATAAAAAGCTTGTCGGATGCAAGCTTGGTCGCGCCGTAGAGATTGGCGGGGCTGCTTGCCTTGTCCGTGGACAGGGCGACGACGCGTTTGACCCCGGCATCGATGCAGGTGTCGATCAGGTTCATTGCGCCATTGATATTCGTTTTGACGCATTCGAACGGATTGTATTCTGCGGTCGGCACAATTTTGGTCGCCGCGGCATGGACGACAAATTCGATGCCGTTCAGTGCGCGGGCGAGGCGCTCCTTGTCGCGGACATCGCCGATGAAAAAGCGTACGCGGGGATCGTCGCCATAGAGTTTGGCCATCTCCCATTGCTTCATCTCGTCGCGCGAAAAGATCACCAATCGCTTGGGATCGTATTTTTTCAGCGTCAGGGGAACGAATGCGTGGCCGAACGACCCGGTGCCGCCGGTAATCAGGATTGAGGCATTCGTCAGCATTGTTGTCGGCTGTTCCGTTCGAAAAATGACACAAAGCAGATGTACGAGCTACCAGCCTGTCCGCGATATCGGACCGGGGCATGATTTGCAAGCCGGCCTATCCACAGCCATTTGACGGCAGGCGCTATGGAAAGAGACACGACGGGCTGCCGGGTCTCAATTTTTTGCTCATGCGCGACTCGCGGTGTGGCGGATGAAGCTGCTTCCACGCGCGCTTGATATTTATCAATTTTGTTTCGGAGAAATATCAACGGCCACGCGCTCATTGGCGGTGCTGCAGTGCCGCATTCTGTTCCGGCGCTTATGATATTTTTATCTAACGTATTTATTTCGTTATATAATATTTCTTCACATGACTTAGATCAAGTTATCTGAGCGCATCTGGCGCAACTACTATTGTCGACCGACTGCGGGTCGGTGGCCTTTTTCTGGGCCGCCCAATGCCGAAAGGAACGACAATGGATCTAATGCTCGCCTATGACAACTCGCGAAACGCGCGAATAACGCTCGATGCGGTGAAGGAGATGTTCGGGCCGCTGAACCCTTCGATCACGCTGGTTTCGGTGATTGAGGATGTCGGCAGTGCGACGTCCGGAGCCGATGATCTTTTCAATGAGCAGTATGAAGAGCAGAAGGCCGGTGTCGAGGCCGCTGCTGCAGAACTGGTCGCCGCCGGGATCCCGGCCACGGTCATGCTGGCCGAGGGCGATGCCCGGAAAATGATCCTGCGGGCGACGGAGGAGAAGAATCCCGATGTCCTGGTTATGGCCCGTCACAGCCATCAGCCGGATCACAAACCGCTCGGTTTCATAACCAAGCGTATCGACGCAATCGTCGAGGAGTTCGATCATATGACCTTCGGGTCGGTGTCGGCCTTCCTGGCGCGCCGCGTCAAATGTCCTGTCCTTATCATTCCTACCCACGAGCCCGCCGCCTAGTCCGACGGTCCGCAAACGCAAAGGACACCTTCAATGCAAGTCTCTGACCTATTCCGGTTCAGGAACCGTGAGATACGCGCTCTCCACCTGACATGGATCGCGTTCTTCATTACCTTCTACGTCTGGTTCAACATGGCGCCGCTGGCGTCGTCCATCCTGGCATCGTCCGACTGGCTGACGCGCGACGACATCCGCCTTTTCGCGATCGCCAACGTGGCGCTGACCATTCCGGCGCGTATTATTGTCGGCATGGCGCTCGACAAATGGGGGCCGCGCCGGGTCTTCTCGGTTCTGATGGTCTCAATGGCCATCCCGACCTTCTTCTTCGCCTTCGGCGATTCAAAGGAACAACTCTTCGTCTCCAGGCTGGTCCTCAGCTCCGTTGGCGCGTCCTTCGTTGTCGGTATTCACATGACGGCCTTGTGGTTCAAGCCTCGCCATATCGGCTTTGCAGAAGGCTTTTATGCCGGCTGGGGTAACTTCGGTTCCGCTGCCGCGGCGATGACCATTCCAACGGTCGCGCTGGTCCTTTACGGCGGCGATGATGGCTGGCGTTATGCCATCGCGACATCCGGCGCGATCATGGCGATCTACGGTGTCTTCTACTGGTTCGCGATCACCGACGGGCCAACCAAGGATACGCACAAGAAGCCGCGCAAGGCTGCTGCCCTTGAGGTGTCGAGCTTCCGTGACCTGGTGCTTCTTGTGATCTTCACCGTGCCGTTGGTCGGGATCCTGTCGATCCTCGTCTACCGCGTGCAGATGATGGGCTATATTGACGGGTTCGTCGCCTCCCTGTGCTACGGCGCGATCGCGGTGGTCGTCCTTTATCAGGTCTGGCTGGCAATTCGCGTCAATGTACCGATCCTGAAGAAAGGCGTTCCCAAGGACGACCGCTATCCGTTCAGCTCGGTTGCGGCGCTGAACACCACCTATTTCGCCAACTTCGGTGCGGAACTGGCGGTGGTCTCCATGCTGCCCATGTTCTTTCAGGAAACCTGGGGATTGAACCCGGTCACAGCAGGCCTGATTGCCTCGGCCTTCGCCTTTGTCAACCTGGTGGCACGGCCAATGGGCGGACTGGTGTCCGACCGCATGGGCAACCGCCGTTTCGTGATGCTGGCCTATATGATGGGTATCGCCATCGGCTTTGCGCTGATGGGGCTTTTGAACTCCTCCTGGCCGCTCATCATCGCGATCGCAATCACCATTTGCTGCTCCTTCTTCGTGCAGGGAGCGGAGGGTGCAACGTTCGGCATCATCCCGTCGATCAAACGCCGGGTTACCGGACAGATCGCCGGCATGGCAGGCGCTTACGGCAATGTCGGGGCAGTGTTCTACCTGTTCATCTTCATGTTCGTCACGCCTTCCCAGTTCTTCTTCATCATCGCCACGGGTGCGGCGGTCAGCTGGCTGGTCTGCTACTTCTGGCTGAAGGAGCCCCAGGGCGGGTTCGGAGAAGAATATGTGCTGTCCTCTGTCGATCAGGCGATCGCCGCAGAAGCACGGCAGAAGATCGAAGCCGAGGCCGAACTGGCCGAACTCTTCACCGGATCTGAAAAAGTCACGCTTGCCGATCGCGGCAGCAGCCTGACCTTGACGGCCCGGTTCAAGGATCTCGACGATTTGCGGGCGGCTCTTAGCCGCATAGGCAAGCGCGGGAAAGAGCAGCCGGCGCAATGATGTGCCACGGAGCGCAGGATTTGGCTGTGCCGGCCTGCGCTCCTCATTTCAATACGCCAGATCGGGGAGGTTAACCCATGGCGCATTCAGATACCCCCACAGCCAATAAAGGTCACGTGCTGACCGATTGGCGTCCCGAAGATCAGCAGTTCTGGGAAAGCCAGGGCCGTGCGATCGCCAGCCGTAACCTGTGGATCTCCATTCCCAATCTGCTCATGGCCTTCTCGGTCTGGATGGTGTGGTCGGTCGTCGTCGCAAAAATGCCGGCTATCGGATTTGATTTCTCGGTTGGCGAACGCTTCTGGCTTGCCGCGCTGCCCGGTCTCTCCGGCGCGACACTGAGGATTTTCTACACATTCATGATCCCGATTTTCGGCGGCCGGAAGTGGACTGCGATCTCAACCGCCTCGCTGCTTTTGCCGGCGCTTGGAATCGGGTTCGCCATTCAGGATCCCAACACGTCGTACTTCACCTTCCTCATCCTGGCGCTGATGTGCGGCTTCGGCGGTGGCAACTTCGCCTCCTCCATGGCGAATATCGCTTACTTCTATCCCAAGAAGACAAAGGGTAACGCCCTGGCGCTGAATGCCGGGCTCGGCAATGCCGGCGTGTCCGTCATGCAGTTCGTCGTTCCTCTGGTCATCACAGCAGGTGTTTTCGGCGCGATCGGCGGCGAGCCTCAGCAGCTTTCCGATGGCGGTCAGCTCTGGTTGCAGAATGCCGGCTTCATCTGGGTGCCGTTCCTGGCGGTCGGTGCGATTGCTGCGTGGTTCGGCATGAACGATATTGCCGATGCGAAGGCCTCGCTTGGCGAGCAGATGTCGATCCTCAAGCGCTACCACAACTGGGTCATGTGCGTTCTCTATATCGGAACGTTCGGCTCCTTCATCGGTTACGCTGCCGGCTTCCCGCTGCTCATGCGGACCCAGTATCCCGCGGTTGATGCCTTGAGCTACGCCTTCCTCGGGCCGCTTGTGGGCGCGCTTTCACGGGCTGCAACGGGCTGGGTATCGGATAAATACGGTGGCGGACGGGTGACCTTCTGGGTTTTCCTCGGCATGATCATCGCCGTCTTCGGTGTCCTGCAGTTCCTGCCTTCCGAAGCGGATGCGGACGGTAATTTCTGGGGTTTCTTTGCCTGTTTCATGGCGCTGTTCTTCCTGACCGGTGTCGGCAATGCCTCCACCTTCCAGATGATCCCTTCGATCATGAAGCAGGAAATCCCGCGCCTTGAGCCGCAACTGGACGAAACACAGACCCAGCGATCCATCGAGCGTGAAAGCGCCGCGATCATCGCCTTCACTTCGGCGATTGCCGCTTACGGAGCATTCTTCATTCCGAAACTCTACGGAACGTCGATCGAAATGACAGGCGCACCCAATGCGGCGCTGTGGTCATTCCTGAGCTTCTACGTGCTGTGCCTCGTGGTGACCTGGTTCTACTACAGCCGCCGCGGCGCCTCGGTGCCCTGCTAAACTGAAGCAAAGGGGCTGGATGAGGAACATACCCATTCAGCCCTTTTCCAGCTCTTGCTGGGCTGGTAGATTTCCAACATATACAGCCCCTTCCGGGGCCCTGGAACAGACCGGTGGAGCAAGTCTCAGGACTGCCGCCGGTCAAGCCGTTTGTGGCTGGAGATGCCGTTGGACATACGCCCCTTTACCGGGAATTTCACCCAGCAGGAGCCGATCGGTGACGATGCGATCGCCGCAGCGGTGGACGTTCTCAAAGGCGGACGCCTGCACCGTTACAACACGGCGTCCGGCGAAGTGTCGCAGGCCGCTCTTCTGGAAGCGGACTATGCTGCCTATCAGGGCGTGGAGTACTGCCTGGCCTGTGCATCGGGCGGATATGCGATGGGCATTGCCTTGCGGGCGGCCGGCGTCACGCAGGGCGAACCGGTCCTGACCAACGCCTTTACCCTTGCTCCTGTTCCGGGCGCGATTGCGGGGGCAGGCGCTCGTCCGGTGCTTGTCGAGATCACCCGTGATCTCACGCTTGATCTGGGTGATCTTGAGAAGAAGATCCGATCGAGTGGCGCGCGCTTCATGCTCTTGTCGAATATGCGCGGTCATCTGACCGATATGGACACGCTGACAGCGCTGCTTGAACACCATAGCGTCACCCTCATTGAAGATTGCGCCCACACGATGGGCAGCACATGGTCGGGCAGGCGCAGCGGAAATTTTGGACTGGCCGGCTGTTTCAGTACCCAGACCTACAAGCACTTGAACTCCGGAGAGGGCGGTATTCTGACATCCGACGATCCGCAGTTCATGGCCAGGGCGATCGTCCTGTCAGGGTCCTATATGCTTTATGAGCGCCATGGGGCGGCTCCGCCGTCTCAGTATTTTTCGACTGTGCGGCTTGAAACGCCAAACCTTTCGGGACGCATGGACAATCTGCGGGCCGCCATTCTGCGTCCGCAGATAACCGGCCTCGATGCAAATATCGCGCGCTGGAATGAACGCTACCGGGCTTTGGAGGAGCAACTGGCGCAAACGCCAGGCGTTTACGTGCCGCACCGACCGGATCAGGAAGGCATCGTCGGCAGCTCCTTTCAGTTTCTCTTTCCCGGGGTCAGCGCGCAGTCGGCGCAAACCCTCGTGAGCGATGCTCTTTCGCTGGGAGTGGAGCTGAAATGGTTTGGTGCGGAGCGGCCCGTCGGGTTCACCAGCAGGCACCAAAGCTGGCAGTATCTGGAGCCCGCGCAGTTGCCGCAGACGGACGAGATCCTGGCCGGGCTATTCGATATGCGCATTCCGCTGACATTCAGCGTTGCCGATTGCAGGCATATCGGCGCAATTCTTGACCATTGCTTACGCCGCGGATCGTACGTTGCGTAGTTTCACTGGATTGATTCCGCGTGTCAGATATTGGAAGTAACCGGTTTGCCGTTGCGCTGCGGTGCCTGATCCTGCGACTTATAACCCGATGGTATTTTGATGACCCTTCGTCCATTCGATTTTGATCCCGCCAATTGTTTCATCGCCGATGAGTGGGTGCCGCCTCTGGCCGGTGAAACGCTTGATCTGATCAATCCGTCCGACGGCTCCACTCTTTGTGCGGTGGCGCGAGGCAGTGCGGAGGACATCGACCGCGCGGTTGCCGCAGCTTCGGCCGCGCTCGAGGGGGAATGGGGCAAAAGCACCGCAGTGGAACGCGGCCGCGTGCTCTATCGTATCGGACAGCTCGTGCTGGAGAATGTCGAGGAACTGGCAAACCTGGAAGCGATGGATGTCGGCAAGCCTCTCAAACAGGCCCGCGCCGACGTTATCGCGCTGGCGCGTTACATGGAATTCTACGCCGGAGCGGCGGACAAGCTCCACGGCACGACGATCCCCTATCTTGACGGCTACACCGTTTATACGCTGCGCGAGCCGCACGGTGTGACGGGGCACATCATTCCCTGGAACTATCCCATGCAGATTATCGGCCGGTCCGTGGGTGCTGCTCTCGCGGCCGGCAATGCCGCCGTCCTCAAGCCGGCGGAAGAAGCATGTCTTACAGCGCTGTCCTTTGCCGAACTTGCGCGGCGTGCAGGATTGCCGAAAGGTGCGCTGAACGTCGTGCCGGGGATCGGCGCCGAGGCCGGAGCGGCGCTGAGCGCCCATGAAGGGATCGATCATGTTTCCTTTACCGGTTCGGTCGGTGTCGGCAAGCTGATCCAGGCATCAGCGGCCCAGAACGTGACGCCGGTTACGCTCGAACTGGGCGGTAAGTCGCCGCAACTGGTCTTCGAGGACGCCGATATCGACGAGGCCCTGCCGTTCCTTGTCAATGCCGGCCTGCAGAATGCCGGCCAGACCTGCTCTGCATCCTCGCGCATTCTCGTCCACCATAGCCGCTACGATGAGGTCATATCGCGCATGGGGGATCGCTATCGTGTCATGAAAGTGGGGCCTGCGCTGTCCGACCTTGATGTCGGGCCGCTCATATCCATGCGCCAAAAGGAGATCGTCGAAGGGTTTCTGGCAAAAGGCGAGGGCCTGGAGGTTGCGGCAAGAGGCAATGTGGAGGCGGATGCCCCGTCGGGCGGGGCCTATGTCACGCCGACCCTCTTTGCCGGCGTTTCACCTGATCACACCCTGGCCCAGGACGAGATTTTCGGTCCCGTGCAGGTCGTTATTCCGTTCGGCGACGAGGAGGAAGCTGTCGCCATTGCCAACGGGACCGATTTCGGGCTTGTCGCTTCAGTATGGAGCCGTGATGGCGGTCGCCAGATGCGGCTCGCGCGCAAGCTGCGCGCCGGGCAGGTTTTTCTCAACAATTACGGTGCCGGCGGCGGCGTCGAACTGCCCTTCGGCGGAACCGGTCTTTCCGGGCATGGGCGCGAAAAAGGTTTTGAAGCCTTGTACGGGTTTTCAGTCCTCAAAACGGTGGCGGCCAAGCACGGCTAGCCGTTTCCGGCCTCTGAGAACCCATCTGCCAGACCCGGCCTCACGGATCATCCCAAGCTTTTCTGCCTTGTCGCCCTGCGTGGCGGCAAGCCCTGCCGCATAGTGATTTTGAGCGAGCCAAACAGATCCTCTGATTAGGATTTCTCAGGATAATCCATAAAAATCAATTATTTAAAAAGTAGTATTTTTAATGTTGAAAAGTACTACTTATTTTGATACCAAATTTGGCATCAACGTTTGCGCTTCAAGCAATATCCAAGGGAGGACATCATGAAGGCATTCCTGAAGGCGGCTGTTATTGCATCCGCGCTGGCCGTACCCGCACCTGCATTAGCGGCTGACGAGCCCATCGACATCACCATGATCATCTACGCATCGGCGGGCGTTCCGTTTTTCCAGCCGCTTGAGCTGGGAGCCAACACCGCCGCGGAGATGCTCAACGTCAATCTGGATATCCAGTACGCGCAAAATGATGTGGTGCGTCAGAACAACATCATGGAAACGGCGCTGGCCAACGGGGTCGACGGCCTTCTTGTCGAAATCTGGGATGACAACGCCTTTGATGAAGGTGTCTGCAATGCCATGAAAGGCGGCACGCCCGTCGTCGGCTTCAACATCGATGACAGCGAGGGTGCCGAAGGCAATTGCCGGATGGCCTTTGTCGGCCAGAATTTTGTCGATGCGGGTTATACGATCGGCAAGCGGATGATCGAGGAGCACGGTATCTCGGAAGGCGATGTCGTCTTTACGCCGGTTGAATATCCGGAGGCCGCCTATGCGATCCTGCGCCACAAAGGCGTACAGATGGCGCTGGACGAAGTCGGAGCCAAGGCGGACCTCGTTGGCGTGACAGACCGGCTTCCCGAGGTACTGACCGCCATGACACAGTATCTGATCGGCAATTCGGACATCAAGGCGATCATCGGACTTGGCCAGCAACCAATGATGATGGCTCAGCAGGCGCTGGATGAAACCGGTGTGAGCGTGCCGATCGGAGGCTTTGATGTTGCCCCGGAAATCCTTGACGGGATCGCCAGCGGCCGCATCACAGCCACTGTGGACCAGCAGCCATACAGTCAGGGTTTCTATTCGGTGGCCCAGCTCGCCCACTACATTCGTCACGGACTTTATCCGGCTGACTTGAGCACCGGCGGGCGCGGCCTGATCGACAAGTCGAACTATCAGAATGCGGTCGACCAGGCTGGCAAGTACAGATAACTCCCAGGACGCGGCCCGGGCTTGCATGAACGCAGGTTCGGGTCCGTCAACCGCTTAAGACCATTGCGCGGCCTGCCGGGTGTTATAGCCTTTCACGCTGTCACGTCTTCCGGACGAAAGAATCGTATTCATGACTGAAAACACCACACAGGCCGGCGCCACGCCAAATCCCGAGCGTATAAAGAAGCGCACCGGCCTTGGCGGTGCGCTGGACAGGCTGCTGGCGACGCCGGCAGGCAATATCCTGATCGCCTTTCTGATTATCCAGTTTCTGTGCATCACGGCGGGTCTCTTATATCCGGACGATTTTCGTTACCTGTCGTCTTCGAATATCGCGATCATGCTCAAGGCGATCCCGACCCTTGGAATACTCGCCCTCGGTGTCGGCATGCTGATGATCTCCGGGGAATTCGATCTGTCGGTGGGATCGATCTACGCCTTTACCGCTGTCGTGTGTTCCATCGTTATTGCATCGGGCCTGACAGCATGGATTGCCGCCCCGCTGCTGATTGCGGCCGGTGCGGCGATCAGCATGGCGAACGGCGTCGTGTCGTTGCGGTTCGCGCTTCCATCGTTCATCGTGTCGCTGGGAGCAATGCTCTTCTGGAAGGGGATGATTTTCTTTGTGCATGGTGCACAGGCCATTCGCTTCGAGGGTTCGGACGGCTTCCGCAACCTGATGGCCGGGCGCATCGGGCCTCTCGAAATGCCATTTGTGTGGTTCTTTCTCCTGGCCTTTGTCTTCCACCTTGTTTTGCGCCACCACTCTTTCGGCAATCACATATTTGCAGTCGGCGGCGACCGTAATGCAGCGACCGCCAACGGCGTCAATCCGGTCAAGGTCAAGCTCGTGTGTTTCGCGCTGGCGGGCAGTTGTGCGGCTTTTTCGGGCATTATCAGCGCAGCGCGGGTCGGAAGCGTGACGCCGGCCCAGGGCGGCGGGCTTGAACTTCAGGCAATTGCCGCCTGCGTGATCGGCGGCGTGGCGCTCGCCGGCGGACGCGGATCGATGATTGGCGTTTTTCTCGGTTCGGTACTGATCTACACCATTCAGGACGTTCTGCTGCTGATGCGCGCGCCGGGCTTTTATCTCGATATCTTCGTCGGTGCGTTGATTGTGCTGGCAGCCATTGCCAACCAGCTGGTTGGCGGAAAGGGCACACGATGAACCAGAGCCAGACACCGCTTATCGAAGTTCGCAACATCTCCAAACGCTACGGCAATCTGGAAGCTCTGCGCGGGGTGGATTTCCACATCTCTCCAAATGAGATTGTCGGCCTCCTGGGTGACAACGGCGCCGGCAAAAGCACGCTAGTCAAACTTCTTTCCGGCATCAATCCGCCGTCCGGCGGGGACGTGCTGGCTTTTGGAAAGCCTGCATCCCTCAACAGCCGTCAGGACGCCGAAGCCATCGGTATCGAGACGATCTATCAGGATATGGCGGTCGTCGGCGAGATGGAGATCTGGCGGAACATGTTCCTGGGGCGCGAATTGCGCGGTCCGCTCGGCTTCCTAAGGGAGCGCGAGATGAAAGACATCACGATGCGTGAGCTTTCCTCGGGCGTCGATATTTCGGGTATCGACTCAGCCGACCAGATGGTCGGTTCTCTGTCGGGCGGACAAAGACAGGCCGTTGCAATTGCAAGGGCAGTTCATTTCCGCAAATCAATCCTGCTTCTGGACGAGCCGACCAGTGCGCTCTCGGTCCGGGAAACCAATAAACTGCTTGAGTATATTGACGGTCTTCGCGACAAGGGAACGTCAGCCGCTTTCGTCACGCACAATATCTATCATGCCTATAGTATATGCGACCGGTTCGTCGTCATGAGTCACGGCAGCAAGGTTCATGATGTGGTGAAGGGCGACACGAGCGTTGAAGACCTTACTCAAATGGTGATCAATTCATGACGAATACATCCGAGTCATTTGCGGTTTTTCCCAGTCTGGCGGATCGGTCCGTGCTCATTTCAGGGGGCGGTAGCGGGATCGGCGCCGAAATCGTCCGGGGCTTTGTCCGACAGGGCGCGAAGGTTGCATTCGTCGATCTTGATGAGGAGGCCTCTTCTCAACTGATCGACGGCATTGATGTTTCAGACACCGGACACAAGCCGCTCTACCGGCATGTGGATGTCACTGACATCGAAGCCTATCGGAACGTGATTCAGGATCTGGACGCGCAACTCGGCGGCTTCGATGTTCTCGTCAACAATGCGGCCAACGACCAACGTCACGCGATTGGAGAGGTGACGCCCGAGTACTGGCGCAAGGCGCTTGCCGTCAATCTCGACCATCAATTTTTTGCCGCCCAGGCCGTTGCCAAGGGTATGGCGAAGCGCGGCGGCGGGGCGATCGTCAATATGGGCTCATGCAGTTGGCGTGTCGGTCTGGACCAGCTCTCCGCTTATGTGACATCGAAGGCGGCGATCGAAGGGCTAACGAACGGGCTCGCCCGCGAGCTTGGCCCGGACGGTATCCGTGTCAATTGCGTGATCCCCGGCTTCATCAAGACAGAGCGGCAGGTGAAATTATGGCTGACGCCGGAACTGGAACAGATTGTTTATGACAGCCAGTGCCTCAAGGAACTGATCGATCCGGTCTATGTCGCCAATTTGGTGGCGTTTTTGAGCTCCAATGATGCGCGCATGTGCTCGTCGGGCACCTACACGGTCGACGGCGGCTGGATCTGAACAGGAAGGAAGATAATGGCAACGCTCGCTGAACGTTTGGAGAAGTGTTACACCGGCGCCGTGTTCGACGTCCTGAGGGGCCGCGGCATCACTGATACGGTGCTTCCCAAAGATGTCCGCCCGATCGATCCGTCGAAGACCCTTGCAGGGCCCGTATTCACCGTGAAAGGCAGTCCGAAGCCAGGCATTGACGGGCATGAGTCCTTGCTGCGCTGGACGGAGTTTTTGTCGCAAGCGCCCGAAGGCCATGTGGTCATGTCCACGGGTCAGGATGATGAGAGAGCACTGATGGGCGAGCTCAGCGCCGAAACGCTGCAATATCGCGGCGTGAGGGGGTATGTCACCGATGGCGGCTGCCGCGATTGCGACTTCATCATCAATATCGGTTTTCCGGTCTTTGCCCGTTTCTTCACACCGCGCGATATCGTTGGCGCATGGACGCCGGACAGCTTTGAGGAGCCGCTGGATTTCATGGGAGTCCGCATCAATCCAGGCGATTACCTGATTGCCGATATCGACGGTGCAGTGGTGATTCCGGGTGCCATTGCCGAGGACGTGATTTCAGAAGTCGAAAAGATCATGGAAACGGAGAGCCTTGTGCGCAAGGCGATCCTGGAAGGTGTCTCACCCAAGGATGCTTATCTCCAATACGGCAAATTCTGACTGACCCCGATTGAGCGGAGCAAGCATGAATATAGCGCAGTCCATTGTTGACGATCTGGGGCGAAGAATTGTCCGGGGGGAACTGCATGCGGGCGGACCGGCCCTGATCGAGCAGGATATCGTCTCGGAATTCGGCGCCAGCCGCAATGTCGTGCGCGAGGCCGTCAAGACGTTGGCCGCCAAGAACCTGGTGCGCTCGGAGCGCCGTGTGGGAACGATTGTGCAGCCGCCACAGGAATGGAACCTGCTGGATCCGCAAGTCATTGAATGGATGCTATCGGAGGAATCGACGCACGAAACGCTGCTTTCCGCGCTATCGGAACTGCGTTTGATATTCGAGCCGGAAGCGGCTGCCCTTGCTGCCCGGCGTGCAACGTCGAGACAGATTTTGCGGCTTTTCGATTGTTTTGAACAAATGCAGCACTACGCGGAAGATCCGAAGCGGGCGATCGAGCACGACGTTCTGTTCCACGAGGCGCTTCTGGACGCATGCGGCAACCCCTTGCTGCGTTCCCTGAACCACTCGATTTCACTGTTGTTGCGGGCGAATTTCAAGCTGTCCATCCAGGTGGATAATGCGTTTATCCGAAACCTGGAAGATCACGGCTTCATCGCTGAAGCAATCCGAGACCGGGAACCGGAAAAAGCGCGTCAGGCGGTGATCACGCTGCTGAGGAAGAACCAGCTGGACATCGACTCCATGCAACCCTCGGGGAATAGACAATGACACCTGAATTGTTCCTAAACCGCGCCGAGATGCTTGGTGAGGGCATGATGTGTCTGCCGGGCGGTGAGCGCCTGGCCTGGGTCGATATTCTGGGTAAGCGGTTGATGCTGGCGAACGCCGATGGAGCCATGGTGCTTGAGCGCAGTTTTGATAGTGAGATCGGAGCGGTCTTGCCCGGCGCAGGTGATGAGCTGATCCTGGTTTTGCGCAAGGATGTTGTTGCTTTCGACCCGACAAGCGGTGCCGATCGGCACATATGGTCCGCCGACGGGCTCGAACCGGAAACCAACCGTTTCAATGATGCGGCGGTCGATGCGGCCGGCAATCTGTGGATCGGTTCGATGGATTTTGATGCCGAGGCGGAAACCGGTGTCCTGTGGCGGCTGACGCCTTGCGGACAGGCTGAACCAATGGCCCGTGGTTATCGTTGCCTGAACGGGCCGGCCTTTTCGCCCGATGGGCGTACGCTCTATCTCGGTGATACGATGGGCGGCAAAGTTCTGGCCTTTGATCTCGAGCTTCAGTCCGGCGGTCTCTCCAACGAGCGCCTGTTTGTCGACCTCGGTGCGTTTGGCGGCCTGCCGGACGGGATGACAGTTGATACCGCAGGTAATGTTTGGCTCTGCCAGATCACCGCCGGACGGATCGGTTGCTACGCACCCAACGGAAAAAAGCTGAAGTCGGTTGCCCTGCCGGTGCCGATGGTGACGAGCTGTTGTTTCGGGGGCCCCGATCTGAAGACGCTTTACGCGACGACGGCGCGTATTCTGCTGGACGATGTCGATCTTGAGGCCTACCCGGACAGCGGCTCCCTCTACACAATAAGGGCCGATGCCACAGGCCTTGTCGCCAACCGGTTCGGTGTCGGCGCGGGGGCGCGGTAATATGGCGGAGAAGAAAAACGGCCGCCGTTCGCAAGCCTGGTTCGGCGGTACCGACAAGCGCAGCACGATCCACAGGGCGTGGATGCTCAATCAGGGGACGCCGCCGGATAATTTTGACGGCCGCCCGGTCATCGGAATTTGCAATACCTGGAGCGAATTCACACCTTGCAATGCTCATCTGCGCGATCTGGCCGAACGGGTCAAGCGGGGCGTGCTTGAGGCGGGCGGCGTGGCGTTCGAGTTTCCCGTGATGTCTCTTGGCGAAAGCAGCATACGGCCGACAGCCATGTTGTTTCGCAATCTTGCAAGCATGGATGTCGAGGAGAGCATCCGAGCCAATCCGATGGATGGCGTCGTCTTGTTGTGTGGATGCGACAAGACAACCCCGTCACTGGTGATGGGTGCGGCAAGCTGCGACCTGCCGACCATCGTTGTGTCGGGCGGCCCGATGCTGAACGGAAAGCACCGCGGCTGCGATGTCGGATCGGGTACAGCGGTCTGGAAGATGTCGGAGGACATGCGTGCCGGCGAGATGAGCCCTGAGGCGTTTATGGATGCCGAACAGGCCATGTCACGCAGCGCCGGCAGTTGCATGACCATGGGAACCGCCAGCACCATGGCCAGCATGATGGAGGCGATTGGTCTGGCGCTGCCCCAGAATGCGGCGACGCCTGCGGTGGACGCGCGGCGGCGAACGCTTTCGCAATATTCGGGGCGTCAAATTGTCGATCTGGTCCGCAGGAATATCCGGATGTCGGACATCGTGACACGTCGGTCGCTTGAGAACGCGATCCGCGTCAATGCGGCCATCGGCGGTTCGACCAATGCCATTCTTCATATGATCGCCATTGCCGGCAGACTTGAACTTTCACTGACCAGCGAGGACTGGGACGAGATCGGCCGGGATATTCCAACAATCCTGAACCTGCAGCCGTCGGGCAAATATCTGATGGAAGATTTTTATTATGCGGGCGGGCTGCCGGTCGTGATGAAGTATCTGCTCGATCGCGGATTGCTGCACGGCGATGCGAAGACTGTCAGTGGAATGACGGTCGGTGATCAGGTGGAAGGAGCCGAGAACTTCAATGACGATGTCATTCGCAGCGATGGAGCGCCGTTGACCGAAAGCGGTGGCATTGCGGTGCTGCGCGGCAATCTTGCGCCACTTGGCGCGGTCATCAAGCCGTCCGCGGCGACAGCGGAACTGATGCAGCATACAGGACCGGCTGTCGTGTTCGAGGATATCGACGACTACAAGGCGCGGATAGACGATCCCGACCTGGATGTATCCGAAGACAGTGTTCTCGTGCTCAAGAACTGCGGGCCGAAGGGTTATCCAGGTATGGCCGAAGTCGGCAATATGGGGCTGCCGTCCAAACTGTTGAAACAGGGCGTACGCGACATGGTCAGAATTTCCGATGCGCGTATGAGCGGCACCGCGTTCGGTACCATTGTCCTGCACGCCGCTCCCGAAGCGGCTGCGGGCGGGCCGCTTGCACTCGTGCGCGACGGGGACATCATCACGCTCGACGTTGAGAAGCGCCGGCTGGAGTTGCAGGTTTCCGACGAAGAGTTGAACGAGCGCCTGAAATTCTGGACCGCGCCTGACCCCGCCATGCGGACTGGATATCAGAAACTCTATGTCGACCATGTGCTTCAGGCCGATCGCGGCGTTGATCTCGATTTCCTCGTCGGCAAGCGCGGCGCTGATGTTCCGAGGGATTCCCACTAGCCGCGTTGACGATCAGATCTTCGCAATACATGGCGGACATCGAACCGGATCACGGCGGCCTCATTGCCGCTCTGCAGTTCACCGGTCGGGACGGACCTGTCGATATCCTGCGTCCCGCGCCGTCTCTTGGCGGATATATCGATGGCCTGCCGGTGTTCGGTTGCTTTCCGATGGTGCCATTCGCAAACCGGCTGACGGTTCCTGACTTGCCGATGGAAAACGGCGTTGCGCGATTTCCGATCAACTGGCCATCCGAAGGTGTTGCAATGCATGGGGTGGCATTTGCAAGCGCTTGGCAAGTCGAGTCCCTTCAGGACGATCGTGTCCGGCTCTCCAACGCGATAGGAGATCTGGATGGTCGATTTCTTGGGACCGCGAAGCAGGATTTGAGCCTGTCGGATGATCAGGGGTTGCAGGCACAGTTGAGCTATCGCCACCAGCATGAAAAAGCGATGATTGCCGGGGTCGGGTTTCACCCCTGGTTTCATGCGCCGGTGGGCGAGGTGCCTTTTGCGATCGGCTTCAGCGCCGCCGATCGCTTCGAGATGGGATCGGATCAGTTTCCCGTCGGCTACACACGCGTCGATGCAAAGCGGATTGGGCTGAATAATGATGATAACGGCCTCGACACCTGCTTTGCGGGGTGGTCCGGAGAAGCGCATCTGCGTCGCCCGTCACAGTCGTTGGCCGTCAATATCCGTTCAGACGCATCGATATTGCACTGTTTTATCGCCGGAGCATTTGACGCCGTTTGCCTTGAGCCTGTAAGTCACATCCCCGGCGCTGCGCATGATGCGCGTTGGCGTTCAAAAGGCCCAATGCGGCTTCTGAATACGGGCGAGGAGATTTCTTTGGAAATGACCATATCTGCGGCAACATGCGATGACGTTGACCGCCCCCGCAACGGGGCGCGGGTATGACGGCTTTCAATTTGCCGGCAAACGGCACCTATCTCGGGCGTGTCTGGAACCCGGCGGTGGAAGGACCCTCGGTTGTCACGATCCGCGACGACCGGCTTATCGACATTACCGGCAGGCAAGCGCCGCTGGTGCGCGACATCTGCGAAATGGATGATCCGGCCGGATATGTGCGCAGTGCCGCGGGCGTCGATCTCGGGCCTGTTTCGGCGATCGAAACCAATCGTCCGGGCGATCCGGCCGCCGTTCATTTCCTGGCACCGTGCGATCTGCAAAGCGTGAAGGCCTGCGGCGTGACCTTTGCCAGTTCCATGGTGGAGCGCGTTATCGAAGAGCGTGCAGCCGGCGATCCGCAGCTTGCCGAGGATATCCGCAGCCGGGTTGCCGCTGCGATCGGCGATAGCCTGCGCGATATCAAGGCCGGGTCGGACGAGGCCGCAAAGGTCAAGGCCGCTCTGATCGAAGAGGGGCTGTGGAGCCAGTATCTGGAAGTGGGGATCGGTCCCGACGCCGAGGTATTTTCCAAGGCGCAGGTGCTTTCGTCCGTCGGCCCCTTGGCCGAGGTCGGCCTGCACCCGATTTCACGGTGGAACAATCCCGAACCCGAGGTGGTTCTGGCCGTATCGTCTGCCGGGCGCGTTGTGGGCGCAACGCTCGGAAACGATGTCAATCTGCGCGATGTCGAGGGGCGCTCAGCGCTCCTGTTGAGCAAGGCCAAGGACAACAATGCGTCCTGCGCCATCGGTCCCATGATCAGGCTGTTTGACGCGACGTTTTCACTTGATGACGTGCGTGCTGCCAAGATCGACCTCACGGTCACGGGCGAAGACGGATTTGAGCTGAAAGGCCATTCGTCGATGAAGGAAATCAGCCGCGATCCGCAAGAGCTTGTCGCTCAAACGCTGGGGCGGCATCATCAATATCCGGACGGCATCGTCCTGTTTTTGGGAACGCTCTTCGCACCAACACAGGATCGTGATGCTCCAGGAGAAGGTTTCACTCACAAACTGGGCGATGTGGTTGAAATATCTGCACCGCAGTTGGGACGGCTGACAAATACTGTACGGCTTTCCACTGAATGTACTGAATGGACCTTCGGCATCAGTCATCTGATGCGTAATCTTGCAAAACGAAACCTTATTTGAGGACCCGATATATGCTGAACGGAACACATCTGGTTGCCGGTGAATGGATTGGCAGCGACAACAGTTTTTCAAATGAGCCGGTGAGTGGTGAAGCCGATCAGTTTGCTGTCGGAACGGTGGAACTGGTCAATCGCGCCGTTGAACAGGCCGAAGCTGCGTTTGCCAGCTACTCTTCGCTTGCACGTTCCGAGCGGGCTAAGTTTCTCAGGGCGATTGGCGATGAGATCGACGCACGGGGCGATGCGATCACACAAACGGGCATGAAGGAAACCGGCCTGCCGGAAGCACGGCTGATCGGCGAACGCGGCCGCACGGTCGGGCAACTCAAGCTGTTTGCTGACCATATCGAAGCGGGTGACTATCTCGATCGCAGGCACGATCCGGCGCTTCCGGATCGCGCGCCGCTGCCGCGTCCCGATCTTCGCCTGATGCAGCGTCCGGTCGGGCCGGTGGCAGTGTTCGGCGCCTCGAATTTCCCACTGGCGTTTTCAACGGCAGGCGGCGATACAGCGGCTGCACTGGCCGCAGGCTGTCCGGTTGTCGTCAAGGGCCATTCGGCGCATCCGGGTGTCAGCGATCTTGTGGCGCAGGCTATCGACGCGGCGCGTATTGCATGCGGCCTTCATCCCGGCGTCTTCAGCCAGATACAGGGCGGCAACCGTGCCGTCGGTCAGGCGCTTGTCCAGCACCCGCTGATCAAGGCGGTCGGCTTTACCGGTTCGCTTGGCGGCGGCCGGGCTCTTTTCGATCTTTGCGCCAGCCGCCCCGAGCCAATTCCGTTTTTCGGGGAACTGGGTTCAGTCAATCCGATGTTTATCCTCGACAGTGCCCTTGGCGGGCGCGGCGGCGATATCGCAGCCGGATGGGCCGGATCGCTGACCATGGGCGCGGGCCAGTTCTGCACCAATCCCGGCATTGCGGTGGTTAAGGCCGGGCCGGAGGCCGACGCCTTTATCGAAGCAGCAGCAGCGGCGCTTGAAAAGGTCGACAGTCAGGTGATGCTGACCGGCGGCATTGCCTCTGCCTATCATTCAGGCCGTGACCGGGTTGCCGGGTCGGCGGGTGTGCGGACGGTTTTGACCACGATCTGCGATCTGCGTAACGCAACGCCCTATCTTTTCGCCACGACCGGTGCGCAATGGCTTGCCGATGAAGAACTCGGCGAAGAGGTGTTTGGCCCGCTCGGAATGGTCGTTGTTGTCGAAAGCGATGACGAGCGTATGAAGGTGGCGCAATCGCTTCAGGGTCAGCTGACCGCGACCATTCACATGGATGATGCGGATGCACCTTTGGCGCGCGATCTTCTGCCGGTGCTGGAACGCAAGGCCGGCCGGCTGTTGGTCAACGGATTTCCGACTGGCGTGGAGGTTTGCGATTCCATGGTCCATGGCGGCCCCTATCCCGCATCCACCAACTTCGGAGCGACGTCGGTCGGTACCATGTCCATTCGCCGCTTTCTTCGTCCGGTCTGCTATCAGAACATCCCGGAAAGCATTCTTCCGGACGATCTGCGCTAGAATTGAAACACCGGAACCGGCGGTCAGGTGGCTGCCGGTTCCGAAAACAGATGCCGATCTAGCCGGCCAGGAACATAAGCGACCCCATCACCAGCAGAGCAATGAAGATCGTCTCGATCGAGATGATCGCAATCGCACGCGTGCCGACGCCCATCAGGCTCTTGAAGGATGTCTTTATGCCGATCCCAACAATGCCGGCGACAAGAAGCCAGCGCGACAGGCTGACGAGGAGTTCAAGGGCGACGTCGGGAAGCACCTGGAAGCTGTTCAGTGTCACCGCCGCGCAAAAGCCGAATATGAATGGTGGGAAAAGCGACAGGACCGGACCGCCTTCCTTTGATGCGAATGCGAAAGTAAACAGCAATATGACCGGCACAAGCAGTGATACGCGAAACAGCTTGATGACGGTTGCGACGTCTCCCGCTTCTCCGGATACAGAATAGCCGGCGCCGACGACCTGGGCGACATCGTGAATGGTTGCCCCAAGGAAGATGCCGGTCGTCTGATCGTCAAACCCGACAAGCGATGCGATAATCGGATAGACCACCATCGCGATCGTGGACAGTGTTGTCACCGCGACGACCGTAAAGATCGTGTCGCGTTCACGTGTCTCGCTTTTGGGCAGGATACTGGCGATGGCGAGTGCGGCCGATGCGCCGCAGATCGCAACAGCGCCGCCCGTCAATACGCCGAACCGGGCACGCCGCCCCAGAAGATAGGACAGGCCGATTCCCAGCATGATCGTGGCGGCAACTGCACCGGCAACAAGGCCGATGGTGGATAATCCGAGGTCGGAAATCTGGTCGAAGGTGATGCGGAAACCAAGCAGCGCGACACCGGTTTTGAGCAGTGTCTTTGAAGCAAACTCGACCCCAGGCTTTGCTGCCTCGTCTTCCGACAGAAAGTGAAAGGCCAGCCCGAGCAGCAAGGCAAAAAGCATCTGCGGCGCTGCGTAATGATCGGACAGGAACTGGGCGGCGGCGGCGACGGTGAGGCAGCAAAGGACGCCCGGCATCAATTGTCTGAAGGGTATGGTCATGTCTACTTAATCCGGCAGGAGGGAGAGGCCGTTGTGCCGACCGGGACGGCGGCGACGGGCTGAACTGCAATTCTCTCGACAATATCGAATCTGGCCGATGGTGTAGAGGGCCAACTCTTGCGAACGGGCTGTCCATTGTCTCAATTCTTCGGTCGGCCCGGTTCCGATGATTTTCGCAAGCAATGGGCTAGAACGTCATCGAGAGAGTTGAAGAAGGCGGCGTCGGGGAAAAGGCCGCGCAATTGTCCGCGGGTTTTTTCATTGATGTCATCGACGTCCTGGGCAAAGGCGAGCCGGACGTTTGTCGCCGCCAGTTCCTCGGAAATTTCACGCAAGGTCCGGGTAGCTGTGTAGTCAACATCATCGACGGCGGATGCATCCAGGCACAGCCAGCGCAGCGGCGGGCGGGCCTGCCTTGCCAATTGGAGGATCTCCGACTTCATGCGCTCTGCATTGGCATAGTACATGCTGTGATTGAAGCGGTAGATGATGAGCCCGGGAGCTGCTTCGGCACCGCTGTCCAAGGGCTTGCCGCGCCAGCGGCCGGAATCCTCCCGAACGATGAGAAGGTTTGTCGGCCTGTATCCATGGCGGGTGTGGACGACCAACGAGAACAGGATGGCAAAGACGATGCCCTGTTCCACCCCGAAAGCGACAACAACGCCGGCCGTGACGATGGCAACCCAGAATTCGGGCCGCCGCCGGCGATGGATTTCGCGAAGCCCGTCAATGTCGATGAGTTTCAAGCCGATCAGAAACACCACCGCGGACAAGACAGCCTCGGGCAGGTAACTCAACGGCCTGGTCAGGAACAGCAGGGTCAGCAGGACAACCAGGGCGGCACAAAGCAGCGAGAGCTGACTGCGACCGCCGGCGGCATCCACCATCTCGGTCTTGGTAGGGCTTCCGTTGACAATGAAGGTGCCGCTTAGCCCCGCGCCGATATTGGCTATCCCCAGAGCTCTCAAATCCTGTGTCTCGTCCAGCCGCTCGCCATATCTATCCGCGTATGCCCTTGCGGTTGCGGTGCTTTGCGCGAGGACGACAACCACCATTGCAAGGGCTGTCGGCAGGAGTTGCCATATCAGGGCGAAACTTAAAGAAATCTGCGGAATGGAAAATTGCGGCACGCCCCCTGGCACCGTTCCGACAACCGGCATATGAGAACCAAGATCAAACAACCAACTGGCGGCGATCGCGCCGATGACCGCCAGCATCGCGGCGGGAATGGCGCGGCCGGTCCGGTTTTCCATGAGCTTGCCGCCGGTGATCACGACAATCACCGCGATTGCCATGGCAATCGCGGCAAAATTGATATCGAAGGTCCGCTGCGATGCGAGCCGGATCATCATCAGTGTTCCCCGGTGTGGTGCGTCGAAACCAAGCAGATCCGACAACGCGCGCAGGGCAACCTGTATGCCCACGCCGGTAAGAAAACCGACGAGCACCGTTCGCGACAGGAAGTCAGCCATGAAACCAAGGCCGATGGCGCTTGCCGCGACAAGCAGCAGGCCGACAACAATCGCAATCAGGCCGGCAAGGGCAACATAGTCCGCCGAGCCGGTCGCGGCCATCGCCGCAACGCCGCTTGCCAGGATGGCGGCGGTTGCCGAGTCCGCTCCGACAACCAGATGTCTGGATGATCCAAGCAGAGCGAAGAGGACGGCGGGGATCAAAAGGGTATAAAGGCCGGTGACAACCGGTGTGCCTGCAATCTTGGTGTAGCCCATGACTTCAGGGATCGCGAGAGCGGCAAGGGTAATGCCGGCAATGATTTCTGCCGGCAGGCGTTTGCGGTCTATCGGCAGGACCGCGGCAAGAATATGGGATTTAAGCCAGCCGGTGAAGTTGCGGCCGGACATCATGATTTTTCTGAAACCGGCATCGTTCAGTCCCCCGCTCAATCCTTGGCAGACAATGCAATACCATGATCGCGGCGGGGGTGGCGAGAACAGGCGTTTGTTTGCCGGATCGGTTATGTCTTTGGAGAAAAACGACAGCGGACACCAAATCCCTGGTCATCCAGGCGCGCGGATATTGCCGGTTTTCGGTGCCGCTGTCGCAGGGTTCGGTTTTAGACCTGTTTGTGACGCCACTCTGTGGTTTTGGCCACAATTTCCAACAAGAGGAGTTTTTAATTTAAGCAGGCTGGTGATGTGCGAAAACGTCGCGCTTCGGGCCTTTGAAACAACGCCCGTGCATCCCCATATGGTAAAAGCGTGAGCGTCTGAACTCTCCCGAATTTTTGACGGGAAATACACAGTTGTTTTCCGGCGGCACGGCAGCATCAAAAAAAACTCGTTTTTTTGAAAGATTGCTGTTGACGGGAAATTTGTTTGGGGCTTATAAGGCGTCCGTAACGAGGGCGGTTGGCCGCTGGCGGCGGTTTTTTT